>NZ_JASOLS010000120.1:0-301 GCF_030215295.1 Corynebacterium sp. UMB6689
TGCCCGCCTTCACTGGTCCAGTTTGCTACCGGTTTTGAGGTGACTACGGGGATTTCCTGCCCGGAAATGCCCAGCGGGATCTGCCTTGCTAGGGACTGTACCGCTGATACGCGGGCGGCCTCGTCGAATATTGGTGCGGATTCTTCGGGTTTGATGAAGCCGGAAAAATCGGTGGTTTTGGTTGCTGCTGTGATAGCCATTTTTGTCCTTTCCCCAAATGATTTGGAGGGTAGGTTCGGTTTTTATTCGGATAGTGTTACGCCAACGGCTTTTGCCAGCGCGGCGGTTAGCTGTGGCGAGT
>NZ_JASOLS010000121.1:0-300 GCF_030215295.1 Corynebacterium sp. UMB6689
TCCTTGTATATCCCCGTCGGGTTGGGGGTTGGTTGAAGGATTTTTTCTTTATGTAATTTTTGGATAGCCAGTCCGTGCGGTGCATGGTTTGGTTTGTCTGTTTGTCTAGGTTTGGGCTTTTCACGGCCTTTTTTGTGGAGAGTTTGATCCTGGCTCAGGACGAACGCTGGCGGCGTGCTTAACACATGCAAGTCGAACGGAAAGGCCAGTGCTTGCACTGGTGCTCGAGTGGCGAACGGGTGAGTAACACGTGGGTGATCTGCCTTGCACTCTGGGATAAGCTTGGGAAACTGGGTCTAA
>NZ_JASOLS010000122.1:0-300 GCF_030215295.1 Corynebacterium sp. UMB6689
GCCTAGTAGAGCGTCAAACACGATTTGCCATCGCTGTAAAACTGGCTAATAAACAAGCAGAAACCATCAATAGGGCTGTTAAGAGCTTACTATCACAGTACCCTATTCGCTCTATCACATCGGACAACGGCTCAGAGTTCAGTAGCTTGTCAGACTTAAAAGGTGTGGAAGTCTATTTTGCCCATCCTTATGCTTCTCATGAAAGAGGAACAAATGAAAATTTCAATGGTCTCTTGAGAGAGTTTCTCCCAAAAGGTGTCTCTCTTAACTCACTAACGACAGAAGAACTCAATCACTTCG
>NZ_JASOLS010000123.1:0-300 GCF_030215295.1 Corynebacterium sp. UMB6689
GTCTTGGCTAGCAATTTGTTCCAGCATCCAAGGAGTTGCTAAGGCCAAGGCGGTATTCATTAAGCCAATCACAAAGAAAACCAGGACTAAAATAAAGAGCTGGCCACCCCGCCACTGGGCTAAAAACTCCTTCTTCAGTAAAGTCATTAATGTCTTCATCGAACCACCTCTTGAAATAAATCATCTAAGGACCTTTCCACACGCTCAACTTGCCGCAAGTCTAAATCCTGGTCAGCCAACCAAGCTAGGACAACTTTCAAAGGGTAGTCTTGGCTAGAAAAGCGCAAGTTACCTGCCTGG
>NZ_JASOLS010000124.1:0-298 GCF_030215295.1 Corynebacterium sp. UMB6689
TCAGGAGCCTTGTTTTCAGTCTCTTCGATGACGACCAGACCCGCGTCAGACGATTGTTCAACCAATAACCAGTTTTTACGTACAGGATGGAGCCCGTAGTGTCTTTCAACGTCGGCCAACTCGCCGCCTATCTGACCCTCGATTCTTCAGGCTTCGACAAAGGCGTAGACAACGCGGGCAAACGTTTTACCGGTCTCACCAATAGTGTCAAGGGCGGGGCTCAAACTATCGCCACCGCCCTGACTGCCACCGCGGCCGGCATGACAGCAATCGGCGTGAACGCCCTAAAAACGGGTGC
>NZ_JASOLS010000125.1:0-298 GCF_030215295.1 Corynebacterium sp. UMB6689
TTTGTTTTTAATCATTATTTCTGACATGGCAATCACGGTATCGATGGCTAGACTGTCTTCATCTAAGAGCAGGATATCCGCATCCCTTCCCACTTCTAAACGTCCCTTATGGTTAAGTTTTAGGATACGGGCAACGTTAGAGGTGACTGCTGGGAGGGCTTTTTCAAGGGCAATATTTTCTCTTTGAACAGCTTCTTGAATACCGACCAAGAGTGACTTAGCACTGCCCACACCAATACGGAGGAAGTTGCCTTCTTCATCGAAGCGGGGGAGACTACCTTGACCATCAGAACTCATG
>NZ_JASOLS010000126.1:0-297 GCF_030215295.1 Corynebacterium sp. UMB6689
GGACGCAGAACTGGTACGATTCTGAGGTCTCGCCGCGATACGTGGAGGCTTTAGGGGGTAGTAATCCCTCTGCCGTGGATGACGTGCGTAATCTGCACGAAATGTTAGGGTACCGTCTTATAGGGCTTCAACGACAAGCGCAAAGCCGCGGACTCTCTGAGGCAATACAGGTGGGCCTGAAGAAGGCTGTGGCCGCCAAGGAGGACCCCTACGGTGAAGCCGGTACGAGGTTGGATCTAGCCCAGGCTCTTAACGAGATTGGGAGGCAATGTGCGCAACTCGGCTACTTCGGAGACT
>NZ_JASOLS010000127.1:0-296 GCF_030215295.1 Corynebacterium sp. UMB6689
GTCTAACCAATTCGTTCCAAAATATCGTAACAGGTTGAGGCTAGCAATTTGTTATAATAAATGAATAGAAGAGCTCTTATATGGGCAACGCAAAAAGGAATGGATGATTAGTCCATTCCTTTTTATCCAAAAAGAAGAATAATAAAAAGCACGGGAGAGCTATATTTTAACTTTTGCGCCGAATGTTAAAGTCCTTGCTTTGGAGTATCAGCGCATAAGAGGCAACTATAGCTTTCCCGCGTTTCTATATAGGATATATATTTGTCCCGCTAATAAGGGAGAAAGCTGGTGTATAG
>NZ_JASOLS010000128.1:0-296 GCF_030215295.1 Corynebacterium sp. UMB6689
GTCCCACCCGGTGTTGCCCCTCCACCCGGTAGATCAGGGCTTCACAGGTAAAGCTGTCAGGCAGACTAGCTGTGGGAGCAAGTAGCCGGTACGACTTTTGCACCTTCCGCTCTTCAAACAACTTCTGGTACGCGCCCCGAAGCTGCTTCTTTTTAGTAAAAAGCAGAACCCCCGCAGTTGGTCTATCCAATCTGTGCGCCGGCACCAGTTCGTCGTTGCACTCCTGCCGGCGAAGCGCAACAGTGACCGACCTGGCCACGAAGGCACCCCTAGGCATGGTTGCCAGTCCTGCGGGT
>NZ_JASOLS010000129.1:0-296 GCF_030215295.1 Corynebacterium sp. UMB6689
GTACGCTTAGTACCTGGTAATGGGAAGATCGTCTTCAATGGCAAAGAAATGGAAGACTACCTTCCATACGCATCACTATTCGTTATCGTTAAACAACCTTTAGCAGTTACTCAAACTGAAGGTCAATATGATGTATACATCAACGTTAACGGCGGCGGTTACGCTGGTCAATCAGGTGCAGCTCGTCACGGTATCGCCCGTGCCTTACTGCAAGTTGATCCAGACTTCCGTAAACTATTAAAAGACGCTGGCTTGCTCACACGTGACCCACGTATGAAAGAACGTAAGAAACCAGG
>NZ_JASOLS010000012.1:0-84005 GCF_030215295.1 Corynebacterium sp. UMB6689
ATTACCAGGTTCGCGGCCTCACGCCGGTACTCCGGCGTGTACTTCTTGCGCTGTTGACTCACAATGAACATCCTCTCTTACGGACACAAGATCCGTACAAATAGGGTGTCCACTAAACGAGGGTAACCTCATCTGCGCCATGGCGGTTCCAATCCTTATTTTTGAAGATCTGTCCTTCAGCTCCGGATGGCAGGGATTGGCCGCGGCATTCTTCGCTGTCTTGTTCGTGGTTACAGCAGCTAGAAATCTTTGGTCAATACGCAGCTCGACATGGGGTGCGCGCCGGATACGTACCGCCGCAGAAAATGGATGGATAGAGTATTATCCCGCATTGCTCAGCGAGATCTGGCAGACCGGCGAATACGTCCCAGAATATGAACCCACCCAGTACTATTACAAAGCGAAAGTGCGCCTTTTCCTTCCCGATGGCACTATTCACGACATCATCAGCGATGAGTTTGCGTCTCTCACTTCTCCACGTGCCTTCCGCGAACAGGGCATCGGCGTGGTGCGTTTTCAAAGCAAGGCCATCTTTGAGCGCACCACGGGGTGGTACATTGCCGCTCACTTATCCACAAAGCCACTACGCTTTGCAAGCCTGCGTCATGGACTCAGCCGCGAGCAAGTAATAGCCGGTCTTAACGCCGCCGCATCCTCTGCTTCCTAGATGTCCTTAACGCTGCCTTCACCATCGATGAATTCCAGAGGCGAGGCCGGGAAGCTATCGCGGCGAGCCACCTCAGCGACAACCTCGGCCACAAGCTCCCGGGAAGTCGTCATATCGCTCGTGCGCTCAGCATCGCTATCGAGCACGGTGATGCCCTGAGAAGGCTCTTCCGTGAGTGCCGCGGGACCCAGAATAAGGTAATTGAGATCGGTCGAATTCAGCTTATTATCTACGGCCTTCTTGGACTCCACGTAGGCATACCACTTCTCGTCCGCGGGATCGGTGGTATTGGTCGTGGCACCCATGTAGGAAATCATGATGTAGGCCGGAGCGTTCTTACCGTCAACAGCTAGCTTCTCCAGACCCGCAATCGATGCGAGCGCGGCATCGCGGTCCACCGCCCAGGTTACGTCAGCGCCAGCGCGGCCACCGTTTCCGGCACCCCACACGACGACGTCATAGTCAGCCAAAAGCTCTACCCAGTCTTCAACAGAAAGCTCGGTGAGATCGCGCACCACTGCAGTGGCGCCGAGGGCTTCAACATCAGCGACCTGGTCGGGGTTACGGATAAGGGAATGGACGGTAAGATTGGCGTCGACAAGCTTGGGCGCCGCTAAAAGCCCAACCTTGCCATGGCCGCCGATGTACAGAACCTTCTTGCGTGCAGTTGTTGTCGTATCAGTCATGAGCGCCACCGTACGCGCTGTCTGATATCTCTGCAGGACCCCAGGACAGCTGGAAAAACCTACAGGCTACAATCTAGTCATGATCGCCATCATGACTGTTACCGGTGTCGATAACACCGGCATTATCTCCGCCGTGTCCACCGCCCTCGCAGAGCTTAACGTCAATATCGTTGATGTCTCCCAGACCCTCATGTCTGAGTACTTCACCATGATCTTGCGCGTCGAATTCGATGAGAACGAGGTCAGCATCCAGCAGCTCCAGGAACGGATGAACACCGTCGGTGAGTCCATCAAACAATCCATCCGCGTGCAGTCGGAAGCGCTGTTCACCGCAATGAACGAAATTTAGGGGCGATAACCAGTCATGCTTAACCGCTTCAATACCGCCAGCATTCTCGACACCATCGAGATGATCGAGAAATACCGTCTCGATATCCGCACCGTCACCATGGGCATTTCGCTGCTCGGCTGCACGCGCTCCACCATGGAAGCCACCGCTGAGGCTGTCTACGACCTCGTGACCACCCGCGCCGCACAGCTGGTTGAGGTGTGCGAGGGAATCGAGGCCGAGCTCGGCATCCCGATCGTCAACAAGCGCATCTCCGTCACCCCAATCGCGCTCATCGTGGCCGGCGTCGAAGGAAACCCCGTAGACGTCGCCCGCGCGCTCGACCGTGCGGCAGCCGCGACCGGCGTCGACTTCGTTGGCGGCTACTCCGCGCTCGTTGAAAAGGGCGCTACCACTGCTGAAAAGGCCCTGATCCGATCCATCCCGGAAGCCCTCGCAGAGACGAACCTCGTCTGCTCCTCGGTGAACATCGCCTCCTCCCGCGCCGGCATCAACATGAATGCCGCGGCCCAGATGGGACGCATCATCAAGGAAGCAGCCGAGCTGACCAAGGACCGCAGCGCTATCGGTTGCGCCAAGCTCGTGATCTTCTCCAACTCCGTGGGCGATAACCCCTTCATGGCCGGCGCTTTCCACGGTATTGAGGAGCCGGACTGCGTGGTTTCTGTTGGCGTATCCGGACCCGGTGTCGTCGATCGCGCGCTCGGCTCCCTTGAGGGAGCCACCCTCAATGAGGTCGCCGAGGAAGTCAAGAAGGCAGCCTTCAAGGTAACTCGCGCCGGCCAGCTCGTGGGTTCCATGGCTTCTCAGCGCCTCGGTGTCCCCTTTGGCATCATTGACCTCTCGCTTGCTCCCACCGCGGAACTGGGTGACTCCGTCGCACACATCCTGGAGCATATGGGGCTGGATCAGGTGGGCACGCACGGCACCACGGCAGCACTCGCGTTGCTTAACGACGCCGTCAAGAAGGGCGGCATGATGGCCTGCTCCCGCGTGGGTGGTCTGTCCGGTTCCTTCATCCCGGTTTCTGAGGACAAGGGGATGATCGATGCGGTGCGCTCTGGCGCTATCTCCATTGACAAGCTGGAGGCCATGACCTCGATCTGCTCTGTGGGCTTGGACATGATCGCCATTCCGGGCGATACCTCTGCGGAGACCATCGCCGGTATGATCGCGGACGAAGCCGCCATTGGCGTGATGAACCATAAGACAACCGCCGTGCGCGTCGTCCCTGCTCCAGGTACCAAGGCTGGCGACGAGGTCAACTTCGGCGGCCTTCTGGGCTACGCCCCGGTCATCCCGGTTAATGAAGTGGGCAACTCCACCTTCATCAAACGCGGTGGCTTCATCCCGGCGCCGGTGCACGGTTTCCGCAACTAAGGAGAACACCACACGGAGCAATGCGCACCGAGCACTTGACCCTCACACAATGTGAGGGTTTAGCTTTATCCTATGAAGATATCGGACGTCGCCGCGGTCGCTGGTTGCTCAGTGCGCTCCGTGCGCCATTTGCACGAAACGGGCGCGGTTCCTGAACCCGCACGCACCAGCGGAAACTATCGCGACTATTCTGTCTCTGACCTGGCTTCGGTGCTGCGAGCGCGTGCACTTATCGACGCCGGCGTTCCCGTCGCTGATGTCTCATCTCCTGATGCGGTCGAGCGCTCGTTTAACATGCTGGATGAGCGCATTGCTCGGCTGCAACAGCAGCGAGAACGTTTGCGTGCCCTTTCTCAAGCCCCCAAAGGGACACCAGAGGATATCCGTGACTCCCTCAGCCAGGTCATCGAGGATCCGGCAATGCTTCAACTCGAACTGGATTCCTGGGATCTCATTGCACTTACCGGAGTCGCTACATCAGCCACCTGGAAACAGCTACGACAGAACCTCGCCGACGACTATTGCCTTGCAGCTCTCCGCGAGGCTGAAATGTTGTGGCGAGAGCTTGGCTCGCTGTCTCCGCATGATTGTGAGGTCGCGCGTATCATCGAGAAGATGCGCTACCTGGGGGAACACGGGTTGATGCGAGGAATCTATCCCACCTTGCGACCTGGTAACGCTCCGCTGACCGTGGCTGATGCTCCGACTACTGGTGCGCAAGGTGTAGCGCTCAAAGCTCTGGTAGGTGGCTCAGGTGGCTAGTATCTGGCGATTTGTGGAGAAACATCCTGGATTTCGCCTAGCCAAATATGAATTGGGCCTCTACCACGATCTGTGGCGCTGGATGCGGGGCCAGACGTTGGTCCCCGCCGGAGCGGTGGCACTTCCCCACCCTCCGGGCAGGCTACAGATGCTCGGCTTCGTCACTGCGGTGCTGGTGGTTGAAATGGTGGCCGTTCACTTTCTACTCCCTGTGGGCGTTCTACGAATTCTGGCGTTGCTGCTGTCGCTGTGGGCCATCATCTTTGTGTGGGGCTTGATCGCTGCTGAACGTATTCGACCTAGCTATGTCACCAACGAACTCACGGTTTTGCGGCGCGGAAAAACTGTCTTCGTTAAGGTACCGATGGTTCTTGTCCGTAGCAGGCGGGCAGACCGTACATTCGAATCAGCGGTTGTTATAAACAAAGGTGAACTCACGGTCGGTGGCCCAGCTGGAACCGATACCATCCTTGACCTCAGTGAACCCGTCCAGGCATCACCGGACCGCTACCCATGGCAGCGCGCTCACCCAAAGGAGGTAACGAAGGTGCGCTTTTATGGTGCTATTTCTTGCTAATTACTGGCGTTGCGAAGTTCTTCTTCAATCTCCGCAATCATCGGCAACACGAGATCCGCACGTTCAGCGTCAATTCCCCACTTCTCCGGTTCACTGCGGACCATGTCAGCTGTGGCCGTAAGAAAGTGGGCGAAATTTTCGACTACGGCACGGTTATTGTTGCGAATACCTTCGGTGAGCACGGTAGTGCTCAGCCGTTCGGTCCAAATTTCGAGGATATGCGGCGAGGTACTCTTGGCAATCGTGGTGCAGGCCGCACGCGCTAAGCGGATGCTCTCATCGTCATGCCACACTCCTCCGGGCGCGCGAAGGCGGCACGAGATGATCGCCGCACCTTCGACAGCCGGGATCATTCCTATGCGAACACAGGTTTCTACGTAGTCAGCGCCGTAGCCGACGGCCATGATAGGACCAATGTCTTTGACGATGCCGCGTGTGTCCTCCTCTGTGACATACCACGCGCGGAAGGTGAGGTAGTCCTCGTAGTGGAAGTGGCCTGCTTCCGCGAGCACATTCAGCAACTGAGCGGACAAAGCCTTGGTCCACACCTTGCCTGTACGCAGGTAACCGGTGAGGCGCTCCCGAATCTGGCCGAGATGGCTGTCCCACTGGCCTGACTCAATGCCTTCTTTCAATTCGGTATAGGCCCAGTCCACTCGTACTTCAGGGCGCTTGCTCACCAATCCGGTGAGCAAAGGTTCGATGACGGAATCTAGGGTCGCGGCGGTGCTCATGGTCTCTTCCTCTCCAGCGGCGGCGCGAAGGGGTCTTACCACTTCTAGACCCTGTGCGTGGGAAGCGGAAGGACCCAAGAGAAGAGTCTTGAGCGGTGTGGTTGTGAGCCCGAGTCTAGCGCAGGAAGCAGAATCAGGACAGAGCTATATTTGGGAAATAGTCTTTAGGCTAGCTCCACGATTTCCATGTACTCGTCGTTCCACAAATCCTCATCGCCGTCCGGCATGATGATGACGCGTTCCGGGTTGAGCGCCTTGACCGCACCCGGGTCGTGGGTAACCAAGACCACGGCGCCGGTGTAGGTGCCTAGGGCATCGAGCACCTGCTCGCGGGACTGTGGGTCGAGGTTGTTTGTAGGCTCGTCGAGAAGCAGCACGTTGGCACGCGAGGACACCAGCGTTGCCAGCGACAGTCGGGTTTTCTCACCACCGGAGAGCGTTCCGGCGGGTTGCTCCAACTTGTCACCGGAGAACATGAAGGCACCCAGCAGTCCACGCAAATCCTGTTGGCCAGCATCAGGACAGGCCTCGATGGTATTTTCCCACACGGTCTTGTCTGGGTCGATGTTGTCATGCTCCTGCGCAAAGTAGCCGATGCGCAGGCCGTGGCCGGAGACGATGCCGCCCTCGCCATCGGTGCGCTCCACGCCCGCCAGAAGCTTAAGCAGAGTCGTCTTGCCGGCACCGTTATAGCCCAGCACAACCACGCGGGAGCCCTTGTCGATGGCCAAATCGACGCCGGCAAAAACCTCCAGCGAACCGTACATCTTGGTCAGGCCCTTGGCGTTCATCGGAGTCTTGCCGCAGGGAGCTGGTTCCGGGAACTTAATGTGGGCTACCTTATCGGCCACGCGAACATCATCCAGCTCGTTCATCATGCGCTCAGCACGGTGCAGCATCTGCTTGGCGGCGGCGGCCTTCGTGGCCTTCGCTCCCAACTTGGCGGCTTGCTTGTGTAGTGCTGCGGCTTTCTTCTCCGCGTTGGCGCGCTCGCGGCGGCGGCGTGCCTCATCGGTGGCGCGGGCATCAAGGTACTTCTTAAAGCCCATGTTGTAGACGTCTGCTTCGGCGCGCACGGCATCAAGGAACCAGACCTTGTTACAGACGGCTTCCAGCAGGTCTACGTCGTGGGAAATCATCACGAGGCCACCTTCGTGCTTGGACAGGAAGCCGCGCAACCACGTAATCGAATCCGCGTCGAGGTGGTTCGTGGGCTCGTCGAGAAGCAGCGTGGTCTGGGACTTGCCTGACCCAGCCGAAGCTGCGAAGAGAATCTGCGCCAGCTCCACGCGGCGGCGCTGACCGCCGGACAGCGTCTTAAGCTGCTGGTCGAGCACGCGCTGCGGCAGGCCCAAGTTGTCGCAGATCTGGGCGCATTCGGAGTCCGCCTCGTAGCCACCTAAGGTGTGGTATTCTTCCTCCAGGCGGGAAAACTTACGAATAGCCTTGTCGCGAAACTTATCATCCGTGGCCGTTTCCATCAGCTCTTGCTGCTTGGCCATGCGGCGCTTGATCTCATCTAAGCCGCGAGCGGAGAGCACGCGCTCACGAGCGGTCTGCTCGATATTGCCCTCACGGGAATCCTGCGGCAGGTAACCAATAGGACCTGAGCGCGTCACCGAGCCGCCATAGGGCTCGGTCTCCCCCGCCAGGATGCGCATCGTCGTCGTCTTGCCCGCACCATTGCGGCCGACCAAGCCGATACGATCCCCCGGTTGCACTCGAAGGTGCTGGCCGGGGGCGTCGAGAAGCGTGCGTGCGCCCACGCGCACCTCGAAATCATTGGTCACAATCACGTCGAAACAGTCTAGCAACCAGGGCAGTTAAACCCGAACTGCACGGCGCCCAGGCACAGCATCGCTTGCGAACCACCACTGACGAATAGATCCCCAGACCTCGATCCCGCAACCTCCTGTTCGCCTCTACTGAGTGAGCCAGTGCTTGGCGACGCCCACCTGCGTCTTTCGGGATCGAGGTCTGGGGCTTTGCTTTTGGTTGAGGAGACCGCGTTGACAGTGGCGAGGGATGCTCACATATACGCAGAACACCGCCGGTTCGTGTGGACACAAGAACAATGCGCACTCTCGAACCGGCGGTGATATTAACTAAGGCGATTCGCGGAACCTAGACCGCGAAGCCGAGGGCCTGGAGCATCTCGCGGCCCTCCTCAGTAATCATGTTCGGGCCCCACGGTGGCATCCAGATCCAGTTGAGCTGGACTGCCTCGGCGAGCTTGTTGCCCACGATGACATCCTCGATCTGCTCGCCGATGACATCAGTGAGCGGACAAGCCGGGGAGGTCAGAGTCATGTTAATGACGCAGGTGTTCTTGCCGTCGATCTCGTCGAGCCAGACGTCATAAACCAAACCCAGATCAACGATGTTGATGCCAAGCTCCGGGTCGATGACATCGCGAAGATACTCGGTGATATCGAAGACCTTGGAAATCTGCTCTTCGGTTTGTTCAGGCTTGACAGCAGCGCCATCAAAGGAAGCATTCTGATCCTGGTAAGGATCAGTGCTGCCACCAGTGGTTTCAGTGTTATCAGCCATCTACTTCTCCAATTCATTCAGCGCTTCGACGGTGGCGGCTTGGAAAGCTTTCCAACCGAGGAGAGCGCACTTTACACGGGCGGGGAACTTGGCTACGCCGGCGAAGGCGATGCCGTCCCCAATAATCTCGTCATCACCCTCAACCTCCCCGCGGGAGGTCACCATCTTCTCGAACTCGGCCAGCTTGGCGTTCGCCTCCTCGAGGGGGATGCCGACGATTTCCTCCGCCATGACAGAGGTCGAGGCCTGCGAGATGGAGCATCCCTCGGCGTCATAGGACACGTCCTCGACGGTGGAACCATCAGGAGACAGCTTCACGCGGAGGGTGAGCTCATCGCCGCAGGAAGGGTTGACATGGTGAACCTCTGCCTGGCCTTCGCGCAGGCCAGAGAATTTCGGGTTCTTGTAGTGGTCCAGGATGACGTCCTGGTACATGGAATCTAGGTTCATGCGCTCACTCCAAAGAAGGCACGGGCCGCCCGTACCGCCTCTATGAGGGCGTCGACCTCGTCCTCAGTGTTGTACAGGTAAAAGCTAGCGCGTGCGGTCGAATTAGCCTGGCACGCGCGGTGCAGCGGCCACGCACAATGGTGGCCGGTGCGGATGGACACACCATGAGCATCAAGAACTTGGCCCAAGTCATGCGGATGGATCCCATCGACAATGAAGGAGACCGCTCCCCCACGATCCTCGGTGTTCTCAGGCCCGATGATGCGCACGCCGGGGATCTCAGCAAGCTTCTCCAAGGCCAATGCAGTGAGTTTTTGCTCATGAGCGTGGATGGCGTCCATGCCCACCTCGCTCAAGAACTTCACTGCTGCACCAAGGCCCACAACCTGGCTGGTCATCTGGGTACCAGCCTCAAAGCGGGTGGGTGGCTCGGCGAACGTCGAACCCTCCATCTTGACTACCTCGATCATGGAGCCGCCAGTGAGGAAAGGCGGCAGCTGCGCCAACAGCTGTTGCTTGCCGTAGAGAACGCCCACGCCGGTCGGCCCACACATCTTGTGCCCAGAGAACGCGGCGAAATCGACGTCGAGTTCGTGGAAATCCACGGGCATGTGGGGCACCGACTGGCAGGCGTCGAGGACGACCATGGCGCCCACGGCACGAGCACGACGCACCAACTCTGCGACGGGCGCCACGGCCCCGGTCACGTTGGATTGGTGGGTAAAAGCCACGACCTTGACAGAGTCATCGAGCTCGAGCGAATCGAGATCAATGCGGCCGTCCTCAGTCATGGAGTACCACTTCAGCGTCGCGCCGGTGCGCTGGCACAGCTCTTGCCACGGCACCAAGTTCGCGTGGTGCTCCAGTTCCGTGACCACGACGGTATCGCCCTCACCAATATAAAGCTCGCCCGCGCGCTCGTCACTGAGCACATAGGCAACTTCATTCAACGCCTCCGTGGCGTTCTTGGTGAAGGAAATCTCATCGCGATCAGCTCCAACGAAGGCGGCAATGGCCTGGCGAGCGGACTCATGGGCGTCATCGGCCTCCTCCGCCAGCTGGTAAGAGCCACGGTGTACCGGCGCGTTGGTGCCGAGCACGAACTCCTCCTCGGCCTTCCATACCGGCAGGGGACGTTGCGAGGTCGCTCCCGAATCCAGGTACACCAGTGGTTTACCGTCGCGCACGGTGCGCGAGAGGATAGGGAATTGTTCCCGAATCGCAGTAACGTCTAGTTCAGGCATAGGTCCTTGTGCTCGGTTCTTCTTCTCTAGCGTGTCATGGTGTGGTCGTGATCGGCGCTACTGCCTACTTGAGGAACTGCTCGTAGCCGTCTGCCTCAAGCTGGTCAGCCAGTTCAGCGCCGCCGGTCTTGATGATCTGTCCGTCGGCGAAGACGTGGACAAAGTCCGGGACAACGTAGTTGAGGATGCGCTTGTAGTGCGTGATGAGGAGGATGCCACCCTTGGTCTCCTCCTGGTAGCTGTTGATGCCATCGGAAACGACGCGCAGGGCGTCGACGTCCAGGCCGGAGTCGGTCTCATCCATGACGGCGAACTTCGGCTTGAGGATATCCAGCTGCATAACCTCGTGGCGCTTCTTCTCACCACCGGAGAAGCCCTCGTTGACGGAGCGGTGTGCAAAGGACTTATCGATGGCCAGCTTCTCACGAGCCTCAGTGAGCTCCTTGTTCCACTCACGCAGCTTCGGAGCCTCACCGCGGATAGCGGTCACGGCGGAACGCATGAACTGCGACATCTTCACGCCCGGCACCTCAGTCGGGTACTGCATAGCCAGGAAGAGACCAGCGCGGGCGCGCTCATCGACTTCCATCTCGAGGATATTCTCGCCGTCGAGGAGCACCTCACCCTCGGTCACCTCGTACTTGGGGTGACCAGCGATAACGTAGGACAGAGTGGACTTGCCGGAGCCGTTCGGACCCATGACAGCGTGGGTCTCACCGGAATTGATGGTGAGGTTTACGCCCTTGAGGATCGGCGTGGGCTCACCGTCCTCCTCGTGTGGGAGCACCTGCGCGTGGAGATTCTTGATTTCCAGGGTAGACATTGAGTTGGTACCTGCTTTCGGAAAGATTTAAGCGTTGATCTTGGCGAGCTCGTCGACGACGCGGGATTCCAGATCCTCGCGCAGGGACTCGACCGGGATGCGGGAAATGACTTCAGAGAAGAAGCCGCGGATGATGAGGCGACGTGCCTCGGCGGCAGGGATACCGCGGGACATGAGGTAGAACAGCTCGAGGTCGTCGAAGCGGCCCACCGTTGCGGCGTGGCCAGCACCGACGATCTCACCGGTCTGGATCTCCAGGTTCGGGATGGCATCAGCGCGCGCACCCTCGGTGAGGATCAGGTTGTTGTTCGTCTCATAGGTGTCCGTGTTGTTCGCATTCTTGCGGATGAGCACGTCACCGACCCAGCAGGTGCGGGCCTCCGGGGTACGGGAAGCAGAGCCGGCTTCGGCCTTCTGCGCAGCCGTAGCTCCCTGTAGAGCGCCCTTGTAGAAGACGCGGGAGCGGCAGTTTGGCACGTCGTGGTCCACCAGCAGGCGGTTCTCAAAGTACTGGCCGGCATCAGCAAAGTAGACACCGAGCAGCTCGGCATCGCCACCGGGGCCATCGAAAATTACGCGTGGAACGAGGCGCACGATCTCGCCGCCAAAGATAGCGGTGTTGTGGCGCAGTACGGCGTCGCGGCCCACCTTCGCAATCTGGTGGGACAGGTGCACTGCGTCGTCCTCCCAGTCAGCGTCGACGACGACGGTGACCTGGGAGCCGTCGCCCAGCACGAACTCCACGTTGTCTGCGTGAGTGCCGGAACCGACGTACTTAAGAACGATGGTGACCTCCGCGTGGTTGCCCACGTGAATGGAGGTCGCGCCAAAGGACGTCACGCCCTCACCTGCGCCGGTGATGGTGATCTCCACCGGCTTATCGGGACGTGCATCAGCGGCAACACTGACAATCTGGGCCTCCGGCATGGAGCACCACGCCTGAGCTGCAACGCGGTCAGCAGGTGCGCCAGCGGTTCCCAGGCGGTCGTCGTCAGGCGCAACCGTCTCAGAGGTCACGCCTTCCGGAGCCACGACGTCGATCCTTTGAGCAGTTGCTGGCGCGAACTCACCATTATGTAGCCCGCGCAGGTTGCGCAAGGAAATAAAGCGCCAAACCTCGTCGCGGCCATGCGGGACCGGGAAATCCTCCACGTTGAAGGAGGTGAACTGGTCGCCCTTGGTGACGTCAGCAGGATTAAATTCATTGGAAGCTACCACTTAGCCCACCGATCCTTCCATCTGCAGCTCGATAAGACGGTTGAGCTCCAGCGCATATTCCATCGGGAGCTCCTTAGCAATCGGCTCGACGAAGCCGCGCACAATCATCGCCATGGCCTCTTCCTCAGCGATACCGCGGGACATGAGGTAGAACAGCTGCTCCTCAGAAACCTGGGAGACCGTTGCCTCGTGGCCAAGGGTGACGTGATCATTGCGGATGTCGTTGTACGGATACGTATCCGACCTCGAGTCATTGTCCACAAGCAAGGCATCACACTCAACGTTGGCAGCGGAGTTCGTAGCGTTAGCGTTGACCTGCACCAAGCCGCGGTAAGCCGCGCGGCCGCCGTTGCGGGCCACGGACTTCGAGACGATGTTGGAGGACGTGTTCGGCGCCATGTGGATCATCTTGGAGCCGGTGTCCTGGACCTGGTTATCGCCAGCAAAGGCCAGGGAGAGGACCTCGCCCTTGGCGTGCTCGCCGGTCAGCCAGCAGGACGGGTACTTCATGGTGACCTTGGAGCCGATGTTGCCATCGACCCATTCCATGGTGCCGCCCTCTTCGACCTTGGCACGCTGGGTCACCAGGTTGTAGACGTTCGTGGACCAGTTCTGAATGGTGGTGTAGCGGCAGCGGCCGCCCTTCTTCACGACGATCTCGATAACACCGGTATGCAGCGAATCCGAGTTGTAGATTGGCGCAGTGCAGCCCTCGATGTAGTGAACGTAGGCGCCCTCCTCCACGATGATGAGGGTGCGCTCGAACTGGCCCATGTTCTCGGTGTTAATGCGGAAGTAGGCCTGCAACGGGATATCCACGTGGACGCCCTTCGGAACGTACACGAAGGAACCACCGGACCAGCACGCGTTATTCAGCGCGGAGAACTTGTTGTCGCCGGCCGGAATCACGGTGCCGAAGTATTCCTGGAGGATCTCCGGGTATTCGCGCACCGCGGTGTCGGTATCAACGAAGATAACGCCCTGGGCCTCAAGGTCCTCACGGATCTTGTGGTAAACCACCTCGGACTCATACTGCGCGGCAACACCAGAGACAAGTCGCTTCTTTTCGGCGTCCGGAATACCCAGCTTGTCGTAGGTTTCCTTAATGTCATCCGGCAGGTCATCCCAGGTCTGGGCCTGCTTCTCGGTGGAGCGGACAAAGTACTTAATGTTGTCGAAGTCGATTCCGGAAAGATCCGGGCCCCACGTCGGAACCGGCTTCTTGTTGAATACACGCAGCGCCTTAAGGCGGGACTCGAGCATCCATTCCGGCTCGTTCTTCTTCTTCGAGATATCGCGGACGACATCCTCGCTCAAACCGCGGTGTGCAGCCTGGCCGGCTTCGTCGGAATCACGCCAGCCGTACTCATAGCCACCGATGGAAGAGATGATCTCGTCATCACTCATCTTGGTCTCAAGCCCTGGTGCTGGTTGTGCCTGTGTCAAAGCCCGCTCCTTTCTAGTTCGATTAGTTTTCTTCCCGCTCCGCCGAAGCTGGTGGAACGGGAGTTAAGGGGATATTCGTGGTGCAGATTCCATGGCCATCCGCGATGGAGGCCAAGGGCTGCACATGTTTGCCTAATAGCGCGGAGAAGACTTCCTGTTCAGCTTCACACAACTCCGGGTGCTCGGTGGCCACGTGGGCAACCGGGCAGTGGTGCTGGCAAATCTGTACTCCGTTGCCCACCGACGTCACCGTGGCCGCGTAGCCATGCGCATCGAGCACCTCAGCTAGCTGACGAGCCACCTCCGGAACAGATTCCTCATCCTGTACCAAAGGTGTCACGTCCTCTACGAGGCGTTCGAATCGCGCCTTGGCAAAGCGGCGGACTGCTTCCGGACCGCCCGCTTCTCGCAGCGCTGTGAGTGCTTCCGCCGCCAACTGGTCATAGGCGTGACCAAATTGGGCGCGCCCTTGATCCGTAAGGCGGAAATGCTTGGCGGGGCGACCGCGGCCTACTGTTTGCCCGGGACGGGCTGGCGGGCGGCGGTGCACCACCTCGGTGAGTCCTTCCTCCACCAGAATGTCTAAGTGCCGACGGATGCCGGCCGCAGAGAGACCGAGACGTTCACCCAAATACGACGCCGTTACCGGACCGTCCTTGAGAAGCAACAGCATGACGTGTCGGCGGGTATCGCCCTCTGTAGAGCGAGTTTCCCTTGGCAACTCCTTCGTCACGGTGTACACCTCCTTGAATGAAACACTCTCCCTTTAGACAACACTAGTGTTCCTTAATTCATTCCCGATTTCCACTCTTTCATTCGTGTCGCGGGCACCTAGTCGCTTCTCCCCACCGAGCGACTAAGGTAAACAGGCATGAATATGGAGCGCGGCTACACCCAATCGGGGCGATTGCACCGAGTCATCTGGGGTGTGCGCGATGAACTCCCCCGCATGGGAGTCCCGGGATCCCGCTCTGCGCTCCTTCACCAGGATTTTCCCGACTCCCCCGAAGATGCAGATCACGCCGCGCTTGGCGACGTTCACCGCCGCACCATAGCCCAGCTGCGCACACTTTTTAGCCTGAGATGGCTCGGAACCATTGGAGCCTTACTCATTGCGCTTGGCGGCCTAGGTGCCGGTGCCCTGCCCGTCGTGGGTAACCCTTATGAGTCATTGCCTTTTGGCTCGCTCATGACGCGAATGCTGCAATCAGCATCCGCCCTTGTCTTCATTGGTGTCGGATTCATGGTGACGGCCTGGGTATGCATGGCCCCGTTGGTGGGTGCACCGCTGCGCTTGGGCAAGAACTCGGCGAGCGCAAGTACAGGCTCAACACCTAGCGCAGATCCGCGGTTTAGCCACTCCCCGCGAGTAGTCACGCAAAGTCAGATGTGGCGAACATGGTTGGGATGGGTTCTCCCCTTGCTCGTCACCGCGCCGCTGTTTACCCAAGACATCTACTCTTATCTCGCCAACGGCTCCATCGTGCTTCAAGGGCTCGATCCCTATTCCGCGGGCCCCGTGGAACTTTTGGGCGCAGATAATGATCTTGCCCGGTCCGTCCCCTTCATTTGGGCAAACTCCCCTTCCCCCTATGGCCCCGTAGCCTTGGGCTTGGCAGCTGTCGTGAGCTGGCTGACCAACGATTCCATCATTTGGGGTGTGGTGCTGCACCGCGTGTTTTCTCTTTTCGGCATCATCGCTGCCGGCTGGGCCAGTGCACGGCTTGCTACCCGATGCCGTGTATCCCCCGAGGCGGCGCTGTGGCTGGGCATCCTTAACCCCTTGACCATCCTTCACCTCGTCGGCGGAATCCACAATGAATCCTTCATGTTGGGGTTGGCTCTCGTCGGTGTAGAGCTGGGCCTGCGGGCGGTCAATGACGAGCACAACGCCCGATGGCGAGTGTCGGGGTTGTTTCTAGCCTCGGGTGTCCTTATTTCTTGCGCGGGCATGGTCAAGGTCACCGGCTTCATTGGCCTAGGCTTTGTTGGCATGGCGGCGGCTCGCGGGCTCGTCGACAAGCTCGGCATCCCCCCAGTGCGGGCGGTGCTTGGCGCTGGTGTGACCCAATTGCTGGTGCTCGCAGCGTCCATCGCCGCTGTCACTGTCATTACGGGGATCGACATAGGTTGGATTTTCGGTCAGGGCGGCGCAGCAACTATCCGTTCCTGGCTGTCTGCGACAACCTCCGTGGGTGTCGGCGCCGGCTCCCTGGGGATGCTGCTAGGTTTAGGCGACCACACCGAAGCCATCCTCAGCGTCACCCGTACCGTGGGCGTCATTATCGCCGCCGGTTTCATGATCCGCATGCTGTTTGCCACCTACCGCGGCGCAATCCACCCAGTGGGTGGTCTGGGAGTGTCCACCTTTGTGCTCGTGGTGTTTTTCCCCGTTGTCCAACCCTGGTACATCCTGTGGGCCGTGTTGCCGCTCGCCGCGTGGGCTAACCGCCGCTTTTTCCGCTTGGCCGTCATGATCTATTCCGGATTGATGAGCTTCATCGTCCTGCCCCGCGGACTCGGGCTTCCTCCCGGGACGGTATTCATCATCTACCTCGCCGCCCTGGTGACCTTCCTCGCGCTCGCCGCTGCGGGGTGGGTTGTATTGCGACGCTCAGGCGTCCGTGTCCTAGACTAAGGCTCCGTGACTACATCAGCTCTTGTATTGGATAACGTCATTAAGACCTATGGCGACGTCAACGCAGTTAACGGGCTGAGTTTCCGCGCCAAACATGGCGAGATCCTGTGTTTGCTGGGCCCTAACGGTGCCGGAAAGACAACCACCATCGAGATGTGTGAAGGCTTCAAAAAGCCCACTTCTGGCCACATTGAAGTCTTAGGCCTTGACCCCGCTCGCAACCCTGATGCAGTGCGCTCCCGCATCGGCATCATGCTCCAAGGCGGGGGCTCCTACTCCGGCATCAAGGTCAAGGAGATGCTGAAACTCAGCGCCTCCTATAACGAAAATCCTTTGGACCCGGAGTGGCTTCTGGATACCCTCGGGCTGCGCGGGGTGGCAAAGAATAGCTACCGCCGTTTGTCCGGTGGGCAACAACAACGTCTCTCTCTCGCTCTGGCCATCATTGGTCGCCCCGAATTGGTCTTCCTCGATGAGCCCACCGCAGGCATGGATGCCCAATCGCGTCTTGCCGTCTGGGACCTTATCCGCTCTTTGCGGGCCGACGGCGTCACCGTCATCTTGACTACTCATCTCATGGACGAGGCGGAAGCGCTCAGCGACCATGTCGTCATCATCGACCACGGCCGGCTCGTAGCCAGCGGCACCGCAGCTTCCCTCACGGAGACAACCGACATCCCGCAGCTGAACTTTGATACCGCAACCCCGGTGGATCTGGAGGCCTTGCGTGAGGTCGGGATCTCCGCCGAGGCCCTTCGCCCCTTGCACTACCGACTCACCTCTACGGTCAGCCCAGCCGTTATCGCGGATCTCGCCACGGGTTTGGCCGCGCAAAACGTTGTCCTCCGCAACCTGCATACCTCGCACCGCAACCTCGAAGAGGTCTTCTTGGACCTCACCGGTCGCGAGATGCGCAGCTAGAACCGCTGCTGATTTCCTCTACTGTTTTTCACCACTTTCTTTGATCAAGGAGACGCTCCATGAGCACCTTCGCACCCGGCACTTTTAGCCCGCACCCGCAGCGCGTCGGCGTAGCGGCCATGGCGCGTGCCCAAGGGGCTATCGAATCCAAACTGATGCTGCGGCACGGCGAGCAACAGTTGCTGAGCATCATTATCCCGCTCGCTATCCTGATCGGCGCCGCGAAGCTGAAGGACACTACCGGGCATGGTGTGGATGAGGTTTTCCCCATGGTGCTGGCCGTTGCAGCGACCTCCTCCGGTTTCACAGGTCAGGCCATCTCCTTGGCCTTCGACCGTCGCTATGGTGCACTGAAGCGCACCGGCGCATCGGGCGTTCCTGCCTGGGCCATCGTGGTGGGAAAGATTCTCGGCGTGCTCTCCATGGTGGTGCTCCAGGTCCTTGTGCTCGGCACCGTCGCAGCTATCCTCGGCTTGCGAGTTTCTGCTGGGGGCGCTGCCATCGGCGTGCTGACCTTGGCGTTAGGAGTGGCCACGTTTACAGCCTTGGGACTGCTGCTGGGCGGAACCTTTAGCTCTGAGGTAGTCCTGGCAGTGGCCAACCTGATTTGGTTTCTCCTTCTCGGGGCCGTCGGGTGGGCGATGTTTTCCCAGGGTCTCGGCGACAACGGGGTGCTCACGCTGGTGCCCACGGTGGCCATGGCTGCTGGTCTGGATACCGCCCTCAACGGTTCTTTCCCGGGCATTGAGCTCCTTGTCCTCGTGGTGTGGGCAGCAGTGGCGTCGTTTGCCGCGGTGCGTTGGTTCCGCTTCGAGGGCTAAAAGTGATTCTTCTCCCTTGCGTGGTGTGACCCACCCGTCGATATTGGTTCCGGGGCAGGGCCGAGCGGTAGGCTGAATAGCCGTGAGTACCGCAAATGTTTCTTCTCAACGTCCCCTCGCGCCTGCCGGCGTGGCCTCTGGCCCGTCGCTGAAGATGCAGCGCACTATCGCCCTCATCCTTCTGTTCTGTCAGGGCGGCATTACGGTATCGGGCTCCATTGTGCGCGTCACCGGCTCCGGCCTTGGTTGCGTTACCTGGCCCAACTGCCACCCCGGTTCCTTGGTGCCCATTGAGGGTGCGGCCCCCATGCTCCACCAAGCCATTGAGTTTGGAAACCGCCTGCTGACCTTCGTTGTCGCGGCGGCTGCCATCGCCAGCATCGTGGTCGTTCACAAGGCGCAGCGCCGCAAGGAGCTCAAGGTCTATGCCTGGGCGGGGCTCGCCGGCATCGTGGTGCAGGCACTCATTGGCGCTCTGTCAGTCGTGCTGAAGCTTTCTTGGTGGAGTGTGGCTGTGCATTTCCTCCCGTCGATGGTCTTGGTGTGGATCGCGGCCATGCTGTTCTCCCGCATTAATGAACCCGATGACGGCACTCCCACTCGCCTCTTCCCCGCCGCGGTGCGCACCCTCGCGGTGGTGGCCACTGTGGCCCTGTCCATCGTTCTGCTGACGGGCACCTTTGTCACTGGCTCGGGTACCCACTCCGGTGATGCCGGTGTGGGCATGGAGGGCCGCCTCGGCGTGGACACCTATGGCATGGCCATCATTCACGCGGTCTGCATGTACGTCTACTTAGCGCTGACGCTCATCGTGGTCTTCCTCTTGCACCGCACCGGCGCTCCCAAGGTGGCGAAGAAGGCCGGCTGGGTGCTCATTGCCTGCATCGTCATACAGTGGGCTATCGGTGTCACCCAGTTCTACCTCCACATCCCCCGCTGGACCGTCCCCTTCCACGTGGGCATGTCCTCAGTGGTCACGGCCTTCACCGCCTTGCTGTGGGCGCATGGCTTGCGCCGCGTCGGCAACGAGGATGGCACAACTGCCAGCACCTCCCAGCGCGGTGGCGAGAACGTCCCCGCCGCCCACAGCTAAGCAGAGCCAACGGAGCCGGTAAAACAGGTACTCGAAGCGCCGCCGTTCTCATCAGGAAGTGAGGATGGCGGCGCTTTTTGCTGCGCGGAGCCCTCGGCTTCGTTTAGCCTAGACACCATGCATGCTATTCAGGTGACCACGACCGGAGGGCCCGAGGTCCTCACCTACGCCGAGGTAGAATCCCCCACGCCGACGAAGGAGCAGCTGCTTGTCGACGTCTCCGTGGCCGGTGTCAACTACATCGACACCTACTACCGCGAAGGCATCTACAACGCCTCCGTGCCGTTCATCATCGGACTCGAGGGAACCGGACGCGTTGTGCACGACCCCCAGGGGGAAATCGCCCCGGGCACGATGGTGGCCTGGGATCACGCTTTCGGCTCCTATGCGGAGCAAGTCTGCGTGCCGCGCGACCGCGTGGTGGCCGTCCCCGACGAGATTCCTTCCGCCGTCGCAGGTTCCATGCTCCTCCAGGGCATGACGGCGCACTACCTCACCCACGGTGTCTATCAGCTGGGGGAAGGTGCGTCCTGCCTCATTACCGCCGGTGCGGGCGGCGTGGGCTTAATCCTCACCCAGATGGCCAAGGCCCTGGGCGCCACCGTCTATTCCGTGGTTTCCACCGATGAGAAGGAAGAGCTGGCCTACGGCGCGGGTGCAGACCACGTGTTCCGCTACAGCAGTGGCTTGGCAGAGCAGGTACGTCGTCACAATGGCGGGCGCGGCGTCGACGTGGTCTACGATGGCGTCGGCAAAGCCACCTTCGGTGAATCCCTTGAGGTTGTGCGGCCGCGCGGCACGGTAGCGCTCTTCGGCGCCGCGTCGGGCCCCGTCCCGCCGATGGACCCGCAGCTGCTGAACAAGCACGGCTCCATCTTCCTCACCCGCCCCTCGCTCGGTGCTTGGACCTCCCAGGAAGGCGAGTTCCAGATGCGCGCCCAGGCAGTGGTGCAGGCGGTCATCGATGGCGACCTCGACTTCCGCATCTCGGCGGAATATCCGCTCGCCGAAGCCGCTCAGGCCCACCGCGACCTCCAAGAGCGCAAAACCACCGGCTCCATCGTTCTGCGCGTAAGAGAAGACTAGTCCAAGGAGTAGCTCCCTGGACTAGTTCGAGATAATTGGAGGTTCGCTGATCTGGTTGGCAGGCCGCCTCGTTAGAAGAGGGCGGCCGACCAGCCCAGCATGCGACCGATGGGTTCCCAGCCCACGACGGCGTCGATAGACAGCCCAATGAAGAGGACTGAGAGATAGTTATTGGAGTAGATGAATAGGCGCATGGGCTTGACCTTTGCGCCCTTCTTCACGCCTTGGTGGAGGCGGATTGCCATCCATAAGAAGACCGCACCGGAGGCCACCGCGGCCACCAAGTAGATCCAGGAGGCTGCCGGGATAATAAGGAAGGTCACGATAACCGTGCCGATGGTGTACCACACAATCTGGCGGGTAACTTCCACCTCCCCGGCAACGACGGGCAGCATCGGCACCCCGGCCTTGCGGTAGTCCTCCTTGTATTTCATCGCCAGCGCCCACGTATGAGGCGGGGTCCAGAAGAAGATGATGAGGAACAAGACTACGGCTTGCCACCAACGGTCAGGCTCCCCCGCCGGTGCGTTATCCCGGATCACCGCCCAGCCCACCATGGCGGGCATACAGCCTGCTAGGCCACCCCAGACAATGTTCTGGGAGTTTCGCATCTTAAGGAACTTCGTGTAGACGATGACATAGAAGAAGTTAGTCAGCAGCACGAAGAACGCCGCCAGCCAGGAATGCGCCAGCACGCCCAGCCAGAAGACGGATAGTGCGAGCATGACCCAAGCAAAAATGGCGGCATTGCGACGCGAAATAGTCTTGCGCACCAGCGGCCGAGCACGAGTGCGCTGCATCTTCTGGTCAATCTCATAGTCCACGACGTTGTTGAACGTGTGGGCCGCAGCGGCACCCATCCATCCGCCAAAGATGGTGGATACGATGAGCCAGAAGTTTGAGGACACCGCCTCGAATCCACGCTGGGCCTGGAGCATAGCCGGGATTGCTGCCACGAGGAGGAGTTCAATGATCCTCGGTTTCGTTAGCGCAAAATAGGCCTTGATGGTCTCCAAGGAATAGTCCTCCGTATATCCGGCACGTGGGTGTATGGCTTATAGGTCTGAAGTAGTGGTCGTCTGCTCGCGCTAAAAAGTTCCCGAGATATCCCGAGAGCTGTGTGGCACGGTCGAGGTTTCCTCTTCGAAGCACTCGCCAGCCAGATCCGAAAGCGGGGAGCAACGGCGTCAACCATGCCAGACTACCGCCCGAAACCTGGTTTATATAATCCCCCGCCGAAGATCGAAAAACCTTTACACTGATTAACGGTATATCTGTTTCCAGAAGCGAAGTGAGGTTTTCGCCGTGTCGCACGAAAAGTTGTCCCCGGAACTGCAGGCTATGGTTCAGCGCCGTTATCCTTCGGACTGGAGTGACCTCGACACCCGCGCCGTGGATACCGTCCGCGTGCTCGCTGCCGATGCCGTTCAGAACTGCGGCTCCGGCCACCCCGGTACCGCCATGTCCTTGGCGCCTCTGGCCTACACGCTCTACCAGCGCGTGCTCAACCATGACCCAGCCGATGTTCACTGGGCGGGGCGCGACCGCTTTGTCCTCTCAGTGGGGCACTCTTCTCTGACGCAGTATATCCAGCTCTTCCTCGGCGGCTTCGGCCTCGAGATGGAGGATCTCAAGTCTTTGCGCACGTGGGGTTCTAAGACTCCCGGCCACCCGGAGGTTCACCACACCGACGGCGTAGAAATCACCACCGGCCCGCTGGGCCAGGGCCTGGCTTCCGCGGTTGGTATGGCCATGGCCGCGCGCAAGGAGCGTGGATTGTTCGACGCTTCCGCCCCGGCTGGCGAATCTCCTTTCGATCACTATGTCTATGTCATCGCCTCTGACGGTGACCTGCAGGAGGGCGTGACTGCTGAGGCCTCCTCCTTGGCAGGTACTCAGAAGCTGGGCAACCTTATCGTCTTCTGGGATGACAACCGCATCTCCATCGAGGATGACACCAACATTGCCTTCAACGAGGACGTCGCCAAGCGCTACGAGGCTTATGGCTGGCACGTGCAGACCGTGGAGTCCGGTGAGGACGTCGAAGCCATCGAAGCGGCCGCTGCTGCTGCCCGCGCCGAAACCTCCCGCCCTTCCTTCATCCGTGTAAAGACGGTCATCGGTTACCCAGCACCGAACAAGATGAACACCGGTGGCGTCCACGGCGCCGCCCTCGGTGAAGACGAGGTGGCCGCGACCAAGGAAGTCCTCGGCTTCGATCCTGCGCAGTCCTTCCACATCGACGAGAAAGTTCTCGCTCATACCCGCGAGCTGGCTGCCCGCGGTGCACAGAAACATGCTGAGTGGCAGGAGAAATTCGACGCGTGGGCCGCAGCCAACCCGGAAGAGAAGAAGCTCTTCGACCGCCTCCAGGCACGCGAACTTCCTGCTGACTTCGCCGCCGAGCTTCCCACGTGGGAAGCGGGCGAGTCTCTGGCTACCAGAAAGGCTTCTGAAGCCGCCATTCAAGCACTTGCGGCCTCCCTGCCGGAGATGTGGGGCGGTTCCGCCGACCTGGCAGGCTCCAATAACACGGTGATCAAGGGCGCGGAGTCCTTTGGCCCCGAGTCCATCACTACGGATACCTGGACTGCCACACCTTATGGCCGCAACCTGCACTTCGGGATTCGTGAACACGCCATGTCCGCCATCATGAACGGCATTGCGTTGCACGGCAATACCCGCGTCTATGGCGGTACCTTCCTTATCTTCTCTGAGTACCAGTACCCCGCCGTGCGCCTCGGTGCGCTCATGTCCACCGATACCTACTACGTGTGGACTCACGATTCCATTGGCTTGGGCGAAGACGGCCCCACCCACCAGCCGGTGGAAACGCTCGCTGCCCTGCGCGCCATCCCCAACCTTTCCGTCATCCGCCCGGCCGATGCTAACGAGACGGCCCAGGCGTGGGCGGCAGCACTCGAGTACAAGGCCGCGCCGAAGGGCCTAGCGCTGTCCCGCCAGAATCTTCCAGTGCTTGAGGGCACCAAGGAAAAGGCGGCCGAAGGCGTCCGCCGCGGCGCCTACATCCTTGTTGAGGCATCGAAGGAAACTCCAGATGTCATCCTCCTTGCCACCGGCTCCGAGGTGCAGCTCGCTGTGGAAGCCGCCAAGCAGCTCGAGGCTGAAGGTACTGCCACCCGGGTCGTTTCCGCACCGTGCCTGGAGTGGTTCGATGAGCAGGATGCTTCCTACCGCGAATCCGTCCTTCCCTCCTCGGTCCGCGCGCGCGTCTCCGTCGAAGCTGGTATCTCTATGCCGTGGCACAAGTACACCGGTTCCTTCGGCCGCACCGTGTCTCTGGAGCACTTTGGTGCCTCTGCACCTGCCGCAGAGCTCTTTGAGAACTTCGGTTTCACCGCCGAGGCCGTTGCTGATGCCGCGCGCGAAGCACTGAGCGCGGCGCAGGCAGACTAGTCTCCCGTTCCGAGTTCCCCTCACGAAAGGACCTACACCACACCATGACGCATATTGATGATCTGGCTCACCTCGGGACGTCAACCTGGCTCGATGATCTTTCCCGCGAACGCCTAGACTCCGGCAACCTCCGTGAGCTCTTGGACACTAAGTCCATCGTGGGTGTCACCACGAACCCCGCGATCTTTGCTGCCGCAATGTCATCCGGCACCTCCTATGATTCCGATATCGCAGCACTGAAGGAAAAGTCCGCTAACGCGGACGAAGCTGTGTACGCACTGGCTATCGACGATGTCCGTAACGCGTGCGACGTCTTTACCGAGATCTACGAGAAGTCGGGTGGCCGGGATGGCCGCGTCTCCATCGAGGTAGATCCCCGCATCTCCGCAGATGCGGAAGCAACCCTGGAGCAGGCACGTGAGCTGTGGGCGAAGGTTGAGCGCCCCAACCTCATGATCAAGATCCCAGCTACCGATGGCTCCCTTCCTGCTATCTCCGACGCCCTCGCCGAGGGCATCTCCGTCAATGTCACCCTTATCTTCTCCGTCGAACGCTACGCCCAAGTCATTGCAGCTTATAAGGAAGGAATCAAGCGCGCGGCTGCGGCGGGCAAGGACGTTTCTAGGATTCACTCCGTAGCATCCTTCTTTGTCTCCCGTCTGGATACCGAAGTAGACAAGCGCTTGGAATTGAACGGCGCTGACGAGGCTCTTGCCTTGCGCGGAAAAGCTGGCGTGGCTAACGCTCAGCGGGCCTACGCCCTGTTCCGCAAAGAGTTCACGGCGGGCGGCGAAGACCTTCCAACTGGCGCTAACCCGCAACGCCCCTTGTGGGCGTCGACGGGAGTTAAGAACCCCGACTACCCTGCCACGCTCTATGTTTCTGAGCTAGCTGGACCGGATACCGTTAACACGATGCCGGAGAAGACCATCGATGCCGTACTCGAGCAGGGCAACCTGCACGGCGATACTCTCAGTGGCTCTGCGGAGCAGGCAGAGCGGGTGTGGTCACAGCTGGAGGCAGTTGGCATTGACTTCGCGGATGTCTTCGCAGTGCTGGAGAAGGAGGGCGTCGACAAGTTCGTCGATGCATGGGAAGCTTTGCTTGCTTCAATGACGGACCGCCTCGCTTAGACAACGGCGAACAGTGATTGCTCAACAGCGACTCACGCACCGTCTATGGCCACGCAACTATGGCCTACGCGGCGCGGGTCGCTATGCTGAGCAGTTGGACTTAACTCACACAGACCGAAAGGACACTTAGTGAGCACTACCAGCGCGTGGGTCAACCCGTTGCGCAACGCGAAGGACAAGCGCCTGCCACGCATCGCCGGCCCCTCTGGCATGGTGATTTTTGGCGTCACGGGTGACTTGGCGCGCAAGAAGCTCCTGCCTGCAATCTATGACCTGGCCAATCGCGGATTGCTTCCGGCAGGCTTCACTTTGGTCGGCTACGGCCGCCGCGACTGGGATAAACAGGCCTTCTGCGACTACGTACGCGAAGCCGCCGAGGCAGGAGCACGAACCACTTTCAGTGAGCATGTGTGGGAGCACCTCGCCAAGGGAATCGAGTTTGTACACGGCAGCTTCGATGACGAAGGCTTTGACAAGCTGTCTGCCCGACTCGCTGAGCTCAACGCTTCCCGCGGCACGGGCGGTAACTGGGCCTACTACCTTTCCGTGCCCCCGGAGTTCTTCTCCGATATTTGCCATCAGTTGGAGCGCGTCGGCATGGCAGATAGCACGGATAATTCCTGGCGCCGCGTCATCATTGAGAAACCTTTCGGCCACGATCAGAATTCCGCACGCCAGCTCAACGAGATTGTCAACGCCGTTTTCCCAGAGTCCTCGGTCTTCCGCATCGACCACTACCTGGGTAAAGAAACGGTGCAGAACATCATGGCTTTGCGCTTTGCCAACCAGATCTTCGAACCCATGTGGAATGCGCACTATATCGACCATGTGCAAATCACCATGGCCGAAGACATCGGGCTCGGAGGCCGTGCTGGCTACTATGACGGCATCGGCGCTGCCCGCGATGTCATCCAAAACCATCTCCTGCAGCTGCTAGCCCTCGTCGCCATGGAGGAGCCTTCCTCCTTTGCCCCTGAGGCGCTCCAAGCCGAAAAGATCAAGGTGCTGCGTGCCACCAACGCGGTGCACCCGCTTAACAAGACCACAGCCCGCGGCCAGTACTCCGCTGGCTGGCAGGGCTCAGAGTATGTTAATGGCCTCCGGGAAGAAGAAGGCTTCGATCCCGAATCCACGACGGAAACCTATGCAGCCTGCACCCTTGAGGTCAATTCCCGTCGCTGGGCGGGCGTTCCTTTCTACCTGCGCACCGGCAAGCGCCTCGGCCGCCGCGTGACGGAGATTGCACTCGTCTTTAAGACCGCCCCACACCAGCCTTTTGACCAAGGTCAAGCTGATTCACTGGGCCAGAATGCCGTGGTGATCCGCGTCCAGCCAGATGAAGGCGTCACCATGCGCTTCGGATCCAAAGTTCCCGGCTCCACCATGGAGGTGCGCGACGTCAACATGGACTTCGCCTACGCCGAGGCCTTCACCGAGGAATCACCGGAAGCCTACGAGCGCCTGATTCTCGACGCCCTCTTAGACGAGTCCTCCCTCTTCCCCACCAACGAGGAAGTGGAGCTGTCCTGGTCCATCCTCGACCCCATCATTGAATACTGGTCCAACATCGGTCAGCCAGAGCAGTACCGCGCTGGCACATGGGGGCCGGAGTCTGCCGATAGAATGCTGCGCCGCCAGGGTCATTCCTGGCGCCGTCCGTAGGGCCCCTAGGAGGAATGGCTTTATGATTATCCCCTTGCCAGATACGACCACGCGCAAAATCTCTAAAAAGCTCGTGGAGATGCAGGAGCATTACACGCTCACGACCGGCCGCGTTCTTACGCTCATCGTTATGACCGAAGAAGGCGATGACCTTGACAACCTGCTCACTTCAGTACGCGATGCCTCCCACGAGCACCCCTCCCGCGTCATCGTGATCGCCTCGGGCTCCCTCGAAGAAGAAACCCGCCTCGATGCTGAGCTGCGCGTCGGCGGCGAGGCGGGTGCCTCGGAAATCGTCGTTATGCACCTCCATGGCGCCCTCGCCGACCAAGCAGAAGCAGTGGTTACTCCCCTTCTTCTTCCGGATACACCGATCGTTGCCTGGTGGCCTACTGCCTGCCCGCCTGCGCCCGCAGCCGTGCCCATCGGTGCTCTAGCCCAACGCCGCATCACTAACGTGGCTTTCGGCAGCGGTGTTGATCAATACGATCTTCACGTGCTGTCCTCCGGCTATAAGCCGGGTGATTCCGACATGTCCTGGGGCGCCATTACCCTGTGGCGTGGCATCATCGCCTCTGCTCTTGACCGCCATCCACACGAGCCTGTCAATTCGGTGGAGATTTCCGGAGCCGAGCACCATGCCGCCGTCGATTTTGCGGCCGGCTGGCTGCTCGACGCCCTTTCCGTCCCCGTCACCCGTAGAATCTCGGAATGCGAGGCAGGCGCCTTCCCGATTACCTCCTTAGTCTTCCGGCGCCCCACCGCGGATATCACTGTCACGGCCGTCGACGCCACGACGGTTAAGGTCAGCGTCCCCGGTTCCCCGGAATCGCTCGTGAGCCTCGCTGTGCGTTCCGAAGCGGAGGTGCTCTCGGAAGAGCTGCGCCACCTTGATTCGGATAGGACATACGCCCATGCTCTCCGCGCCTTAGCGCGCGTGCACTACAGTGTGTAGGCGTAACTATTCCATCGTTTCCCCAGTCCCATCATTCAGAAGGATCTTTCTTCACCATGGTCACGCTTCGCCGCGTTAGCGACATCGACGAGCTCATATCCTCCGCCGCACTCGCCTTTATCGAGACGATTGCAGCGATTCAAGCCCCGGGCGGTGGCCTGCACAAGGACGGAGTAGCACGCGTAGTCCTCACCGGTGGTGGTGCTGGAATCGGTGTCCTCCGCGAATTGGCACGCCTCCACGAAGCTGCCGAGCGGCAAGGCGGCGACTATCCCGCATTGGCCGTGGACTGGACGCGGGTCCATGTCTTCTTCGGGGATGAGCGCAATGTTCCGGTCAGCGATTCGGATTCCAACGAGGGACAAGCTCGCGAGGCTCTTCTCAGCAAGGTCGGTATTCCAGAACCGCACATTCATGGCTATGACTTGGGTGCGGTATCCATGGAGCACGCCGCCCAAGCCTATGAAGGCGAGATTCGTGATTTTGCGCCGGAGGGCTTCGACATTCACCTCTTGGGCATGGGACATGAAGGCCACATCAACTCTCTTTTCCCGCACTCGGAGGCAGTCTATGAGGATACGGACTATGCATTTGCTGTCCATGATTCCCCTAAGCCCCCGTCGGAGCGTGTCACGCTGACCTACCCCGCTATCAATCGCTCTCAACGCATTTGGTTCCTTGTCTCCGGTGAGGAGAAGGCCGAAGCTGCGTCCCATCTCGTAGCCGGGGCCGCGGCTGAGGATTGGCCTGCCGCAGGTGCGCGGGGCACCGAAGAGACTCTACTTTTCGTAAGTGAAGACGCCGCACAGCAGCTTTAGCGCCACGGTTCCTCGGTCGCTTGAAGCCTAGGAAAAAAGAACGCCGCGTTCCCTCCTCCATGAGAGGAAGCACGCGGCGTTCTGCGTTGTTGTGGCCGTAGACCAGCTGGCGGTTTTAGCTGCTATATGCCTGCAGCAGGTTTAGGGCTACGATGCAAGCGAGCCAGATGACCACCATGACCACGGTATAACGGTCGAGGTTCTTTTCAACCACGGTGGAACCAGACAAGTTGGACTGCACACCGCCACCAAAGAGACTGGAAAGACCGCCGCCCTTACCTTTGTGCAGCAGCACGAAGACAGACATCAGGATTGCGGCAATCACGAGGATGATTTCCAGTGCCAAGATCATGAAATAGTTCCTTGTTTTACGCGTTCGTTCATTTTATGTGGTGGTGACAGCCTATGCCGTCAGCCCACGGAGAAGAGGGCGCCAAAAGCGGGCGCAATAATCCCCGATAATACACCACGTGGCGGGCCAGAAACCATTCCGACCCGCCACGGCTCATGAGCGTGATGCTAGCTGGTATGAAGGCTATGCGCCCTGGGCAGCGTTAGCCGCCAGCTTGGCAAACTCCTCGCCCTTGAGAGAAGCACCGCCAACCAGGCCGCCGTCGACGTCCGGCTTGCCTACGATCTCCGCGATGGAATCCACCTTGACGGAGCCACCGTAGAGAATGCGGATCCCCTCGGCCACCTCATCGCCGCCCAGTTCACGGACGAGCTCGCGAATAGCGGCGCACACTTCCTGCGCGTCCTCAGCGGAAGCAACCTTACCAGTACCGATTGCCCAGACCGGTTCATACGCGATGACGGTCTTGGAGAGGTCCTCGGCAGAAAGGCCTTGCAGGGAGTTGCGGGTTTGGGTGACCACGTAATCCACGTGGGTGCCTGCCTCGCGCACGTTGAGCGGCTCGCCCACGCAGACAATAGGGCTGATGCCGTTAGTCAGAGCTGCAGCGGCCTTCTCAGCAACCAGCTGGTCGGTCTCACCGTGGTACTGACGGCGCTCGGAGTGGCCAACGACTGCCCAGGAGCATCCCAGGGCGGAGAGCATTTTGCCGGACACCTCACCGGTGTATGCGCCGGACTCATGCTTGGAGATGTCCTGTGCGCCGTAGGTGAACTGCAAGTCGTCGCCGTCGACCAGCGTTTGCACAGTGCGGATGTCGGTGAACGGGACCATGAACGCCACGTCAACCTTCTCGTAGTATTCCTTCGGCAGAGAGAATGCGAACTTCTGCAAGGAACCAATAGCTTCCTTGTGGTCGAGGTTCATCTTCCAGTTACCTGCGATAAGCGGGGTACGTGCCATGATTAGCCTTTCTAAATCAGACTGAGTTGACGGTTTAAGTGCTTAGGCTTCCAGGACCTTGACGCCCGGCAGCTCCTTGCCTTCAAGGAACTCGAGGGAAGCGCCACCACCGGTAGAGATGTGAGAGAAGCCATCTTCATCGAGGCCGAGCAGGCGGACGGAAGCTGCGGAGTCACCGCCGCCAACGACGGTGAAGGAACCGTTCTTAGCGGTGGCGTCGATGATCGACTGTGCCACACCGGCGGTGCCCTTGGAGAAGGCCTCCATCTCAAAGACACCCATTGGGCCGTTCCAGAAGACGGTCTTGGAAGAAGCGATGACCTCGTCGAACTCCTTCACCGACTCCGGGCCGATGTCGAGAGACTGCCAACCCTCCGGAATACCGTCCAGGGCGACGACCTTGTTCTCTGCCTGAGCATCGAACTCGGTTGCAGCAACGAGGTCGACCGGCAGGACAATCTTTTCACCGAAGCGCTCGAGCAGCTCCTTGCAGTTGTCAATCTGGTCTTCTTGCAGCAAAGAGTTCTGGACGTTGTAGCCCTGCGCAGCCAAAAGGGTGTAGCACATGCCGCCGCCAATGATCACCTTGTCGGCCTTGCCGGCAAGCGCTTCGATCACACCGAGCTTGTCGGAAACCTTGGCGCCGCCCAGAACGACCACGTACGGGTGCTCTGGCTTCTCTGCTACCGCAGCCAGGGTTTCCACTTCCTTCTGCACCAGCTTGCCGGCGTATGCTGGCAGGCGCTTGGCGACGTCGTACACAGAGGCCTGTGCGCGGTGAACAACACCGAAACCATCGGAGACGAAGGCACCGTTGTCCGCAGCCAGGGCGACGAGTTCATCGGCGAAGGCGCCGCGCTCAGCCTCATCCTTGGAGGTCTCGCGCGGATCGAAGCGAACATTCTCCAGGAGGAGAACATCGCCATCGTTGAGGCCGTTGGCGCGCTCGTGAGCGTCTTCACCGCTGACGTCGCCGGCAAGGGCAACGTACTGATCCAGCGCCTCGGAGAGAGCCTCTGCGACTGGCGCGAGGGAGTACTTCGGGTTTACTTCGCCCTTCGGACGCCCCAAGTGTGCCGACAGAATGACCTTCGCTCCCCCCTCAATGAGCGCCTTGATAGTCGGCAGCGAGGCGGTGATGCGGCCAGAGTCGGTGATGTTTCCTTCATCATCAAGCGGGACATTGAAGTCAGAACGAACAAGGACGTGGCGGCCGGAAACGCCTTCTGCGAGCAGATCGTCCAAAGTCTTGAAAGCCATTGTGTTCTCCTTAAAGGTGGGTACTCAAGCTAAAGGTTAATGCTATTCAATTAGAAAGTGTGCCGGAACCTGATTCGCGATGTGCGTGAAAGCGCGTACTCGTTCCTTAAAGACGACTACCGGCCCAGCGCACGCCACATATTCAGAGATAGTAGGCGCGGCGCGTGGGCCGGTATCTAGCCCGCGGTGCTTCCGCAGGCAATCACAGCTTGCTTCACTGTGCTCATTTCAGAGGGCGAAGCTTTAGAGCTTAGAGGCAACCAGGGAGGTGGTGCGCACAAGCTGGCTGGTGTAGCCCCACTCGTTGTCGTACCAGCCGAGGACCTTGACGAAGTTTCCGTTGGAAACCTTGGTCATGCCAGCATCGAAGATGCAGCCGTGGGAATCGGTGATGATGTCGGTGGAGACGATCGGGTCCTCGGTGTAGCCCAGGGTCTCGCCGAACTCGCCGGTGGCGGCTTCCTTGATAGCAGCGTTGATTTCCTCAGCGGTGACGTCGCGGGATGCCTGGAAGGTCAGGTCGGTAGCGGAACCGGTGATGGTAGGAACGCGCATTGCGTAACCGTCCAGCTTGCCCTCCAGCTCCGGCAGAACCAGGGAGACAGCCTTTGCTGCACCAGTGGAAGTCGGAACCATGTTGACGGCTGCGGCGCGGGCGCGGCGCAGGTCGCGGTGCGGAGCATCCTGGATGCGCTGGTCACCGGTGTAGGCGTGGATGGTGGTCATCAGGCCCTTCTCGATGCCGAACTTCTCGTGCAGGACCTTGGCCATCGGTGCCAGGCAGTTGGTGGTGCAGGATGCGGCGGAGATAACATTGTGCTTCTCAGCGTCGTACTCATCGGAGTTAACGCCGTAGACGAAGGTTGCGTCAACGTTCTTGCCCGGTGCAGAGATGATGACCTTCTTGGCGCCGGCCTCGATGTGAGCCTTGGCAGCCTCACCATCGGTGAAGAAACCGGTGGACTCGATGACGATGTCGACGTTGCACTCGCCCCAGTTCAGGTTCTTCGGATCGCGCTCTGCGGAGACTGCAATCTTGTGACCGTTGACGGTGATGGACTCGTCGTCGTGCTCGATCTCACCGTCGAAGCGGCCCAGAACCGAGTCGTACTTGAGCAGGTTGGCCAGGGTTGCGTTGTCCGTCAGGTCGTTAACTGCGACGACCTCGAGGTCATTGTTGCCCTGTGCGACTGCACGGAAGAAGTTGCGGCCGATGCGGCCAAATCCGTTGATACCTACGCGAATGGTCACTGTAATGTCTCCTCAAATAATCGAGTGAAGTTCAATTGTGGGGGCTTCCGAGACTTTGTCTTTATAGGCAGTGCGGTGGACCGTTCTTGCGGCACCGTTGCCCTGCCACTTCCGTGACGTGCTCGGTGGTTTTCCCAACACGGCCGATAGTACCCACGGATTTTGCATCCTGCAGTGCGCGTTCAGGTTCCCAACCAAGATGCTCGCACGAAAGGGAAAAGGGGCGTACACTAGATGGACCGCTAGTTACTTAAGACAATCCCCCAAACGCACACACCTGCAGATATGCCCGTTTATGTGGGATTATGTTGGCCCTAAAGAGGGCAAGGTGGGATATCTCACTAAAGCAAAAAAGAGCGGGTGAATCCAAAAATAAACCGGTTATCGCCGGTCATAAATTCACCATCGATAGTCAAAAAATTGCCCCAGACGGTCGCGATGGTGCCCGAACGGGCACAACATTCGACTGCGTCTGGGGCTAAGACGAGAGACTAGGATTCCTCAAAAAGTTCCTCTGTCACTGCCTTCGTCGTATCCGGCACACCAAGTTCCTTCGCGCGCTTATCTGCCATAGAAAGCAGGCGGCGAATACGCCCAGCCACCGCGTCCTTGGTCATCGGCGGATCAGCCAAGCGTCCGAGCTCTTCCAAGGAAGCTTCGCGGTGCTGCACGCGTAGGCGGCCGGCGTCCGCGAGATGTTCCGGGACGTCATCGCCCAAGATAACCATGGCGCGTTCGACGCGAGCCGCAGCTGTAACTGCCGCACGGGCAGAACGGCGTAAGTTGGCGTCATCGAAGTTGTCTAGGCGGCGGGAGGTGTCATGGGCTTCGCGTTGGATACGTTTCTTCTCCCACGTCAGTCGAGTCTCTTGGGCCCCCATTCTGGTCAGCAACGCACCAATGGCATCGCCATCACGCACCACGACGCGATCGGCCCCGCGGGTCTCCTTAGTTTTCGCCGCTACACCCAAACGACGCGCGCAGCCTACGAGAGCGAGTGCTGCCTCCTGGCAAGGACAGGTCACCTCCAGCGCTGAAGACCGGCCCGGCTCGGTTAGCGAACCTTGCGCCAAAAAGGCGCCGCGCCAAGCTGCTTCATTATCCGCAACAGAGCCGGAGATTACTTGCGGTGGCAGGCCCACGACTGGGTGACCCGAGCGGGTCACCAACCCCAGGCGCCTAGTCAACTCCTTGGCCCCGGTAGTGATTCGCACCTGCACTCTGCTCTTTTTAGAGGATGCGGCGGGGCCGGCTACGTGGGTGCTCGCAGAAATCGAATACAACTCGTCGAGTGCGGTGACCAAGCGAGTGGCTACGCTCTTCGATTCCAATTCGACCTCGTACATCACCCTATCTCCGGTGATGTGGAGCTCGCCGGCGAACCTGAGGATCGCGGCAACCTCCGCCGCACGAGCGGACTGGCGCGGTACGGACACCGCCGTAAGTTCCTCCTTGACCTGATCGGTCAATGACGCAGACACCTCGTGCCTCCCCTTTCAACTCTTGATGTAACTCACCGCAGAAAGCAGCAGTGGTGCAACTGGCCCTAGAAGGGCCTTGAGCTCGTGCATACACAGCAGGCACCACCGCGCCTGTGAAGCGCAGCGACGCTGCGGTGAGCGATGAATGCCACTTAGTCTATCGTGCACTTAGCCGCGGTGAGTGCCCGGGGCACCCGCTGAAGAATCGCGCTGAGCGGCATAGTCGGTATAAAGCTCAGTCAGTACCTGCGCGAGCTTGTTTGGGCAATGCTTGTTGAGAGAATGTCCGTTCTCATCGCTCTGGCACACATCGCGGAAGACCGCCGTAGCACCGAGCACGCTGGCCGCACGCTGCACGAAAACTCGCTCCGACTCATTCGGAAGACCAGAACCATCGACGATTACTTTGTCTACCCGCAGGTTTGGCGCATGCTGCGCTAAGACGTGCAGGTGGCGCTCAGCTGAAAAGCCCTGGGTCTCCCCTGGTTCCGCGGAAAGGTTAAGTACCACAACGCGAAGCGCATCCGAGGACGTAATTGCGTTGACAATCTCCGGTACGAGGACGTGTGGAAGCACCGAGCTAAACCACGATCCCGGGCCCAAGGTGATGAGGTCCGCATCGCGCAGGGCCGCGATGGTTTCCGGATTGGCCTGTGGCTTCTCCGGGATGATCCGGACGCGGCGAACCTGCCCCACGGTGGACGCCACGGCGACTTGGCCGCGGACAGAGCGCATGATGCGGGGATCGTCGTCAAGCCCGGCCACGTCCGCTTCGATATCGAGCGGCAGATTCACAGCCGGCAGCACGCGGCCCGCAGACTGCGTTAGCCGTCCCACCGCGTCAAGCGCCGCTTGGAAGTCCCCCAAGACCTCAGTGAGTCCGGCAATGAGGAGATTACCCACCGCGTGGCCGGCCATGGCGCCGGTGCTTTGGAAGCGGTGCTGCAGCGTTGAGGCCCACATCTGGCCCTCCTCTGAGTCACTCGACAACGCGGCGAGCGCCATGCGCAAATCACCCGGCGGAATAATGTCCATCTCGCGGCGCAGCCGTCCGGAAGAACCGCCGTCATCAGCCACAGTGACGATGGCAGAGATCGCCTCCGCGCCGGTGCGGCGCGCAGCCAAAAGGGTTTGATAAAGACCATGGCCACCGCCCAGGCTAGCCATGTGGGTAGGGAGAGACGTCACGGAAATATTAGCTTTCGGTCATCCAAGGGTAGGGAATGATTTTTTATCTTATCGCACCTAATCCCGGGCGATGTCACGGTGCAGTGTGCTCACATCCAGATCCCCGCGCTCCCTGAGACGGCGAGCAATCTCCTCCGTAACGGCCACAGATCGGTGATGCCCACCGGTGCACCCGATGCCTACGGTAATGAAGTTCTTGCCCTCGTGCCGGTAGCCGGCAAGCATCGAGTCAAGCATGGTGATGAAGTGATCAATGAAGGGTTTAGCGGCGTCCTGGGAGAGGACGTAGTCTGCGACCGGTTCATCAGTACCGCGGTACCCCCGCAATTCGGGCACCCAATAAGGATTGGGAAGGAAGCGGACATCGACGACAAGATCTGCGTCACGCGGGGAGCCATGCTTGAAGCCGAAGGACTCTAACGTGACGTGCTGTAGCTCATGACCCATCTCGCCGAAAGAGGCCTCGATCGCGCGGCGCAGGTCGTGGACAGACAGATTGGTCGTATCAATGATGATATCCGCGCGGTCACGGATGGACTGTACTGCTGCGCGCTCGCGCTGAATGCCCGCCTTGAGGGTTTCCCCGTCCTGCAGCGGGTGCGTACGACGAACTGAATCGAAGCGGCGAATGAGCACATCATCCCGCGCGTCGAGGAAAAGCAGTGTCGGTTTCATGTCTAACTGCTCGAGTTCATCAAGAGTTTCTGCCAAGGAACCCGGGAACAAGCGGGAGCGCACATCGGTCACCGCGGCAATTTTAGAAACCGGGGATTCCGGGCTCGCGCACAACTTGAGTAGGTCAACGATTGCCTTGGGGGGAATGTTGTGGGCTACGTAATAGCCTTTATCCTCCAGCACTTTAGCCGCCGACGTCAGGCCACCGCCTGACATGCCGGTGATCAAAATGGGTGGGGAATCAAACAGCGTCATGGCTTCCATTCTTACCACCTATTCAGAGTCCTCGGTGGGAACTATCTCGAGAGCCAAGCCTTCTTATGAGGCGTGAAGATGATCAAATACTGTTTGCGCTAACTTCGGGCCGAAACCCTTGACTTCAGCAATCTCTTCCACGCTGGCTTCTTTGAGCTTCTTCACCGAACCGAAGTGCTTGACCAGGTCAGTACGACGCTGGGGCCCCAAGCCCGGAACGGCATCAAGAACCGATGAGCGCATACGCTTCGAGCGCTGCTGGCGGTGATAGGAAATGGCGACACGGTGGGCTTCATCACGGAGGTGCTGGAGCAAGAAGAGCGCCTGAGAATTGCGGGGCAAAATCACCGGTTCATCATCACCCGGAACCCACACTTCTTCTAGGCGCTTCGCCAGACCGATGAGGGTTACGTCCACGATGCCGAGTTCGTCGAAAACCGCCTGCGCCGCAGCCACCTGCGGTGCGCCTCCATCCACAATGAAAAGCTGCGGTGGGTAGGAGCTACGTTTGATCTGGCTCGCCGCCTCTTCGTGCACCATCTCTTCGGCGAAGGTAGTGTTCTCCAGCTCCTCGTCCGGAACCGCTCGCTTGTCATCGTGGTGATGCTTGAAGCGGCGGCGAGTCACCTCAGCGATGGAACCGACATCGTTGGAGCGTCCATCACCCGCAGCCTCCTTGATGCGGTAGCGGCGGTAATCAGACTTGCGTGGCAGGCCATCTTCGAAGACCACCAAGGAAGCCACGACATCGGTACCTTGAATGTGCGAGATATCCGTACACTCAATGCGCAGCGGCGCGGAATCCATGCCTAGCGCCTCCTGCAGCTCCTGAAGTGCTGCGGACCGGGCAGTCAGATCGCCCACGCGCTTGAGCTTGTGCTGTTTCAGCTGCTCCTTGGCATTCCTCTCGACGGTCTCCATCAGTGCGCGCTTGTCGCCGCGCTGCGGGACGCGCAAGTCAATCTGGGCGCCTCGCAACTCCTCGAGAACAATCTTGACTTCGTCAGCTTCATCTGGAAGGGCTTGGACCAGAATCTCGCGAGGAATGGCGTTACCCTGCCGTGTGTCAGCATGGGATTCTTGGTCCACTCCCCTGCGCTCCAACTTGGCGTCCTCGGCAGCCTCTTGGCGCTGACGCTCGACGGCATCCGAATAGAACTGGATGAGGAAGTTCTGGATCAGTGCCGGCAGACCCGGATCTGCTTGGCCCTCCTCCACCACGTCTGTCGTTGCCTGATCACCAGAGCGCTCGACCACCCAACCACGCTGACCGCGGATGCGGCCCGAACGTACGTGGAAAATCTGCACCGCCGCTTCAAGTTCATCGGAGCTAAACGCGATGAGGTCTGCATCCGTTCCATCGGACAGAACCACGGCTTGCTGCTCCATCAATTTGTCTATCGCGCTGAGGTCATCGCGCAGGCGTGCTGCCAACTCGAACTCTAGGTTCTCCGCCGCCTCCTCCATGCGCTGAGTTATCCTCTTGCGCACCGGGGCGGTATTGCCATTCATGAAGCTGATGAGCTGGTTGACCGTCTCGCGGTGTTCCTCGGGGCTGACGCGGCCAATGCAGGGAGCATCGCACTTGCCGATGTAGCCCAAAAGACACGGCCGTCCTAAGCGCTCGTGACGGTTATACACACCCTTGGCGCACGTGCGCATGGGAAAGATTCGAGTCAGAAGATCGAGGGATTCGCGCACCGCCCAGGCATGGGAATAAGGGCCGAAATAACGCACTCCTTTGCGGCGTGGGCCGCGATAGAAGAACGCACGCGGGACGGTCTCCCCCACAGATACCGCGAGCATAGGGTAGGTTTTATCGTCGCGGTACATGACGTTGAAACGTGGATCGAAGCGCTTGATCCACGTGTACTCCAACTGCAGTGCTTCCACCTCGCTGGCCACCACAGTCCATTCGACTGAGGCCGCAGTCAGAACCATCTGGCGGGTTCGCGGGTGCAGTTGGGTGATGTCCTGGAAGTAGTTTGATAGCCGCGCGCGCAGGTTCTTCGCCTTGCCCACATAGATGACGCGGCGGTTCTCATCGCGGAACTTATAAACGCCCGGATCCGTGGGGATGCTTCCGGGCGCGGGGCGGTACTCAGAGGGATCAGCCACTAGTCATCCTGCGGCATGTAGCGGGCTTCCAGGTCACGGAAAGAGCGGACCTTGGTGATGACGTTCTGCTTATCACCTGACTGCAGGGCCCAAACCGGCACGTATTCGAAGTCAGGCAGCTCAATACGCGCCATGCGTGATCCCTCAGGGAAAGATAGGCCGTAGATGACCTGCCACGGGTAGAAGCGGGTTCCTAGAATGTTGCGGATCTCTACCCCATCAGAGTTCGCGCGGAGTCGCGGCCGAGTCAATGCCAACCACGACAGGATCGAAATCACCACGCCCACCCCGGGGAAAGCGAACTTATCAATAGTCGTCACCGTTGCGCCGGTAAAAGACAAGCCCACAGTGAAGCCCATAAATAAGTGCGCTGCCATGACGAGGATGATCCAGATGATCGCCACCTTGCGCAGGTAAGGCGACGTCGCTTCATATTCCCAAGGCTTGGATGAGGTCTGGGCAAAAGGATCAGCGCTGGTATAGGCCAACAACTGCTCCTCGCTCATGCGCGGTGCGCCCCCCGCAGAGCTCGATGCGGCTGGCCGCAAGGATTGCGAGGACGAATTGGCGTGAGCTGACTGTTCCCGCTCTTCATGGCCCAAGGGCACCTGTGGGTCCGTCATCGAGTTTTCCATCTCCTCATCACTCCGCTGAGGCAGGCCACGGCTCTGTGCTGATATGCAGGGCGCCGTGGTTGCGCGTGGCAGCCTACTTTAGGTTTGACTCGTCCAGTGTACGCAAGGTGTGCACGGTTTCTAAAGCTGCCTGCATGGCCTCTGCACCTTTATCTTCTGCGGAGTCTGCAAAGCCAGCGCGATCAACTGCTTGATCATAGTCGTTGACGGTGAGCACACCATTAGCCACCGGAGTGGATTCATCGAGCGCGATGCGGGTCAGCCCCTGGGTGACGGAATCACACACATAATCAAAGTGCGGAGTACCGCCACGGACAACACAGCCCAGTGCCACCACGGCGTCATGCGTGCGCGCCGCGGCCTGGACCACTACGGGGAGCTCCAAAGCGCCCACAACGCGCAGCGGGGTCACAACGGCACCGGCTGCTTCAGCGGTCTCCAGTGCGCGACGATGCAGCTGATCACAAATCTCGGCGTTCCACGTGGCGGTGACAACCGCGACGCGGAGTCCTTCACCCGAGACATTCTTCGGGGTTGGCAAGCCTTCCTTGCTCATTGGGTGCTCCTTTGTTTTAGTTTTCAGCTCGATTTTCCGGCTTAATGCCTTACGAGTGCTTCTGGTCCCATTCGGCGACCTGTGGCAGATCATGCCCCATCCGGTCGCGCTTCGTGCGCAGATAGCTGATGTTCTCCGCCGTCGCGGGGGTAGCCAACGCGGTGCGTGCGGTGGCATCAATGCCAAAGCCCTGTAGACCCTCGCCCTTGTGCGGGTTATTGGTCAAGAGGTTCACGGACTTCACGCCTACATCCCGCAGGATTTGGCCGGCCACGGAATACTCGCGGGCATCTTCGGGCAGGCCCTGCTCCACGTTGGCATCAACGGTGTCCATTCCCTTGTCCTGCAGGCGATAGGCTTTGAGTTTATTCACTAAACCGATGCCGCGGCCTTCCTGTCCGCGCAGGTAGATGACGATCCCGCGTCCTGCTTCTTGCACCGCACGAAGGGATTCCTGCAGCTGCGGCCCACAGTCACAGCGCTGAGAGGCAAAGACGTCCCCTGTAAGGCACTCAGAGTGGACACGAACGGGCACATCCTCCGCACCGCTATAACTCTCCACGTCACCGACGAAGAGGGCGATGTGCTCGCGCTTATCGACGTCACTCGAATAGCCCACCGCGCGGAACTCGCCGTACTCGGTGGGCAGGCGGGTTTCTACCTCGCGGCGGACCTGTTGTTCGTTGTGACGACGCCACTCGATGAGCTGCTCGATGGAAATCATCGTCAGCCCGTGAGCGTCGGCAAAGCGACGCAGCTCCGGCGAGCGGGCCATGTCCGTGGGGTCCTCTTCGGAGACGATTTCACACAGCACGCCGGCAGGGCGCAGACCGGCCAGCCGGGCCAGGTCGATGGCAGCTTCCGTATGCCCATCGCGTTCGAGCACACCATTCGGGCGGGCAGCGAGCGGGACCACGTGGCCAGGGCGTGTGAACTCCGACGGTTCAGAGGAAGGATCAGCCAAGCGCCGAATGGTGTCGCAGCGCGAGGTGGCGGAGATACCCGTCGAGCCATTAGCCAAGTCCACGGTCACGGTGTAGGCGGTCTGGCGCACGTCCTGGTTCACCGCCAGCATTGGAGGTAGGTTCAACCGCTCACAGTCTTCCGGGAGCAGCGGCGCGCAAATGTAGCCGGAGCTATAGCGCACCATAAAGGCCACAAGCTCCGGGGTGGCGAGCTCAGCGGCGAAGATGAGGTCGCCTTCGTTCTCGCGGTCCTCATTATCTATGACGACGACTGCCTTGCCGGCCGCGATGTCGGCGATGGCTTGGTCGACGCTATCTAAACTAAAAGCTGAATCTGCAGCGCTCATAAGGACTAACTCTATCCCTCTGTTCCCGCGCCGTGGGCGTTAGGGTGAACCATTTTTTCCACATACTTGGCAACCACGTCTACCTCGAGATTTACTCGGGCGCCTGGCTTCATGGAACCAAAGACGGTATCGCGCAGGGTGGTGGGAATGAGTGAGACTTCAAAGAAGGCTTCCGCACCGGGCTCTTCCTGTCCAACTGACAAAGCCGATACCGTCAGGGAGGTCCCCTGCACCGCGATGGAGCCCTTTTCCACCACGTAGCGCGCCAGCTCAGCCGTCAGACTAAAGCGCAATACCTCCCAGTGCTCTGAAGGCGTGCGGGACAGCAAGGTCCCGGTGCCATCGACGTGGCCCTGCACAATATGGCCGCCCAAACGCGTCGTCGGGAGCACCGCACGCTCGAGGTTAACCGGCGAGCCCTCCGCGAGCTCGCCGAGAGAGCTACGGTTTAAGGATTCCTTCATGACATCGGCGATGAAGGTCCCTTCTCCTAACTCAGCCACGGTCAGGCACACGCCGTTGACCGCGATGGAATCACCTAGCTGCGCGTCACTCAATACTGTAGATGCCGCAATACCCAAGCGCACCGCATCACCCTGCGGTTCGACGCTATCGACGTGACCGATCTCCTCAACGAGTCCGGTAAACATAGACCGCACTTCCCTTTCTTTTTAACACTCTAAATCTTCTAGCCCTTGAATCTTCTACCCATTGAAAGCTTGCCAGCTTTCAATGTTTCCCAGCTTTCAAAGCTTTTCATCCTTGCGATATTCCACAAGCAGGTCCTCGCCGAGCTCGGTAACCGCGCAACGCCGCCATCTTTGGGCGCAGGCCAAGTTCGACGACACAGCACTGGTGAGAACACCCCTGCCTTCACCGAGGATGACATTTCCTATATAAGCCTGGATCCGGTCGACACAACCTAGCTCCATGAAGCTTGTTGCGAGCCCCGCGCCGCCTTCGACGAGAATATCTCGGGCACCCGTGGCATATAGCTCATCTAGGGCCTCCTGTGGAGAGGCATAGTGCTCAAAACCTAGTCTCTCAAGGTTGGTTTGTCCTCCTTGAGACACATCCCGGGAGCCGATGACAACACGCCGCGGTTGCTGCGGGCGCAAGGAACCATCCGCACAGCGCGCCGTCAAAGACGGGTTATCCGCTAAGGCTGTGCCAGTTCCGATAAGGATGGCATCGCGCTGAGCTCGGTCACGGTGCACATGCTCGCGGGCCTGCTCCCCCGTGATCCACTGGCTGCTGCCATCCACTGCGGCGGTGAAACCATCCAGGCTCTGTGCGAACTTCAACGTGACGTGCGGGCGACCGAGTGCAACGGCGCACAGCCACGGCTCCAGCGCATCTGCTCCTTCTGCCGGTTCCGAGAGCTGTCCCACGGTGATGCCGGCGCGACGCAGAGTGGTTGACCCTCCCCCAGCTTGCGGGGTGGGGTCCGGGTGGAAGTAGTAGACAGCGGATACGGACGCATCGATAAGCGCCTGCGCGCAGGGACCAGTACGGCCCGTGTGATTGCAGGGCTCCAAGGTGACCACCGCGGTTCCACCGCGTGCCTTGTCCCCCGCATCGCGCAGCGCCATGACTTCAGCATGCGGTCCGCCCGGGGGCTGGGTTGCGCCGACGCCAACCACCTGCCCAGCGGAATCAAGGATGACTGCTCCCACCGGTGGGTTTGGGCTCGTTGTACCGCGCACCTGCTCGCCGGCCTCCATGGCTAGGCGTAACGCTTGCGCAAGGACAGCAGAATCGTGGCGTGGGTTCACAGCGTAGCCAATCGGCGCAGCTCCTCGATGGCCGCCGCCTTATCCGCCTGCTTGTAAATGGCTGATCCCGCCACGAAGGCATCGCAGCCCGCCTCGGCGGCGGAGCGGATCGTCTCGGCAGAAATGCCGCCATCGATTTCGATGAGGACGTCGAGGCCGCGCTCGTCAATGGCCGCACGCAAGGTGCGAACCTTGTCCAACTGATCCGGCATGAAGCTCTGACCACCAAAGCCAGGCTCAACAGACATGACGAGAACCTCGTCGAAGTGCTCCAAGGCATCCAGCCAGGGCTCAATCGGGGTGCCTGGCTTGATGGAGAAGCCCGCGCGCACCCCTAGGTCACGGATCTTGCGGGCCAAGGCGATGGCCGCTTCCTTATCGGCCACGGCCTCGACGTGGAAGATGATGCAATCAGCCCCGGCCTTGGCGTAGGTTTCCACCCACTTCTCCGGCTCCTCGATCATGAGGTGAACGTCGAGGGTCTGCGAGGTAATCCCGTCCACCGTCGCCGTAATATCCGGGCCGAAGGACAAGTTGGGCACAAAGTGACCATCCATGATGTCAACGTGGATCCAATCCGCGTTGGCCACGGCCTGAACCTCCTCACCCAAGCGGGTGAAATCAGCGGCCAGAATGGATGGGGAAATGATGGGACCAGACGAGTGTGCAGACATGACACTCAGCCTAGTCCCTCACGGGGCGCTAGTCCGCTACTCGGCGGAGGACGGCGAAAAACATTGCATCTGTTCCGTGGCGGTGCGGCCACATTTGGGCGGAGAGCTCGCTGCCGAGGTCTCCCATTTCCGGCAGCACCTCCCGCGCATCCAGCTCCTCGATACGCGCCTCTGTCCCAGCTCCATGGCGCTCCAAGGCCGCATCCACAATGCCTCGGGTCTCTCGCAGATCGGGCGAGCAGGTGGAGTACACCACAACACCACCGGGACGAACGAGCTCTAATGCGGATTCGAGGAGCTCGCTCTGGAGTTTGTTGAGCTCCGCAATATCGGACTCGGCCTTGCGCCAGCGAGCCTCTGGGCGGCGACGGAGCGCACCCAGGCCGGAACAGGGGGCGTCGACAAGCACGCGGTCGAAGCCTGCACCGAGACCCGGCGCACGACCATCCGCCCGATGCACGCGGACAGGTAGGTCTCCCACGGTCTTTTCCACCAAGGTAGCGCGGTGCGGAGAGACTTCTACGGCATCGACTTCCGCCCCCTCAATGCGGGCGATGGCACCCATCAAGGCAGCCTTGCCACCGGGGCCCGCACACAGGTCCAACCAGCGTCCGGTGTCGTCGCCGATGAGTTCAGCTTCCGTCACTGCGCGTGCGATCAGCTGTGATCCTTCGTCCTGGACCGCTGCCAACTTCTGACGGACGGGCTCTAGCGAGCCCGGGTCACCCTGCTCAAGATACACCGCATAAGGCGAATAACGCCCTTCCTCACAACCGGTAATGAGCGCAAGCTCTTCCGCAGAGATTTCGCCGGGCCGCGCTACCAAATGCACCAGAGGCCGCTCAGAATCCGCTTCGAGTGCGCGTTCCAACTCCGCTGTCTGTTCGGCGTTGAGCTTGCTCTCACCAGCGGCGTCCAGCAGGCCCAAGGCGCGTCCGAAAGAGCGGGCAATCCACTCCGGGTGGGCATGGCGGAAGGCCACAGCCGCGACCTCTTCCTTTGGAGCAAGCTTGTCTAGCCACCCTTGCGCAGGTGTGCGGGTGATGGTGCGCATAATGCCGTTGGCAAAGCCCTTGGCCTTTTCGTGGCCAGCTGCCTCCACGAGGCGGACGGTGGTATCGACCGCAGCATGCGCTTCAACGCGGGTGTACAGCACTTGGTAGGTGCCCATTCGCAAGGCGATGAGAACGTCAGGTGCAATGGCCTCTAGGCCGCGCGAAGCGCACTCGGCGATAACCGCATCAAGCACGCCTTCGCTGCGCAGCGTGCCGTAGGTGAGTTCCGTCGAGAAGGCTGCATCACGGCCGCTAAGGTTGTTCGCACTTACTACCTTTGGCAGCGTGAGGTTGGCAAAAGCATCATCGGCCTCTACACGCTGCAACACCTCGAAAGCCACCGCGCGTGGGACATCGACTCCGCAGCGCCGCGCTGCGGACATGAAGGACGCTGGCTGTCGGTCCCGGCGGCTGTGCTGGCGCTGTCCGCCTCGATTCTCTCGCTTTCCTTTAGTCTGGCGGTTAGTACCGCCACGTGCGGTTCTGCGTCCACCGCTGCGTTGCTGTTCGGCGCGCTCGGTGCGAGCTGCCGGATCACCGGACTTGCTGCGGGATCGGAAACCTCCACTCATGAAAACTTCACCTCATCCTGGCCGCCCTCTGCTGCTTGGGAAGCCCGGCTAGAAAGCCCGCGGCCCCAGTCGGCGGCATTCATCATCTTTTTGCCGGGCGGTTGGATCTGGCCTAGGCGCACCGGGGCGCTTCCGGTACTGACCATTACCTCCTTCTTCGCCACGTGTACTTCGCCCGGTTGCAGCGAAGTCAACGCGGTAGTGTCTGGCAGCTCCTCTAGTTCTGCTGGCTCCACGACGCTGACCGGGCCTACCTTTAAGCGCGACTCCCCCAATAGGGTCCACGCGCCCGGCCCTGGAGTATGCGCACGGATATGGCGATCGACAACATCGGCCTGCGCGGTCCAATCGATTCGGGCGTCTTCCGTGGAAATCTTGTGCGCGTAGGTGACCTCACCCGCCTGCGGCTGCGGGGTGATGCTGCCATCTTCCAAACCATTCATCGTCTCGACGAGAAGATCACCGCCGGCATACGCCAAGCGCGTCAGCAGGTCATCCGCGGTATCAGTGGGCCGGATTGTCTCTTCCATGGTGGCCAAGATATCCCCGGTGTCCAGGCCTCGATCAATCCGGAAGGTTGTAGCACCCGTTCGCTCATCTCCCGCAGCAATAGCAGCCTGCACTGGGGCAGCGCCACGCCATGCTGGGAGAAGGGAAAAGTGCAGGTTGACCCAGCCGTGCTTGGGAAGGCTCAAGAGGTCCTCGGTGATCAGGTTTCCGTAGGCGACCACTGGAATGGCCTCGGGGGCGATCTCTGCTAGCCGTGCACGCAATGCATCGCCGTCCACGGTGCCCTGCTTGAGGGTGGTCGGCGTGAGCACCTCGATGCCGTGTTCCTCAGCTAGGACTTTCACGGGGCTCGGATGCACGCTGCGTCCGCGACCACGGCGGGCGTCGGGCCGAGTGATGACTGCAGCTACCTCATGATGGGACTCGATAAGCTTCTGCAAAGCCACAACAGCGGGCTCGGGGGTTCCGGCGAAAATAATGCGCACTGTGAAGGCAGGCCTTTCTTAGTTCACGTTGTTGGGGTTCTAATTTTTAATCGATGTGGGGCCGCGCTGGCGTCAGAGCGTGCGCGCGGCTATGAGTTAAACCACTCCGCTTGGCGGATGGTCTTCATAGATTCCTTGCGCAGTTCGTCGCTCAGGCGCTGGAGGAACAAGACACCATCCAGGTGATCTGTTTCGTGCTGTATGCAACGCGCCATAAGCCCCGAAGCCAACATCGATACAGGTCGGCCCTGCGGGTCGTAGCCGCGCAGACGCACCGTGGAGAATCTTTCGGTGGGCTGCGAAATACCTGGGATGGACAGGCAGCCCTCAGTTCCTAACTGCATGTCCTCCCCTACCGCTTCCCACTCTGGGTTGATTACCGCACCGCGCAGGCCGCTTTGAAAGTGTGAGCAATCGAAGACGAAGATGCGCTTGGTCACACCAATCTGGTTGGCGGCTAATCCGACTCCCCCAGCATCTTCCATGGTTTCCAGCATGTCCTGGGCCAAGCGTTCCAGTGACGGCCCGAACTCGGTGATTTCCTCGGCACGGGTGGTCAGGACCGGATCGCCATAAAGGCGAACCTCGCGCACAGTCATAGTGGTACTCCTCGAGGGCTAAACAGTGTGTAGGCTACCGAGAATAGTTCACCTCCAGCAGCGCGCGCCCGCCAGGGGTGAAAAGAACGCAGCCCTTAACCGATGTTGATTGGGTCCACGGTGATGCGCAGCGGCAACACATCCTTGCGTGCACTGCGCACGGAATTAGCCCTTCTCAAAGCCTGACCGAGCTCTGAACGCGGACCTAGTGGGGTACGAATCAATAGCCGCTGCGGCTCACCGCCGCGTTCATGGTCATAGTCACCTGGCAGGCTCACTCCCGGCGGCAACGGGACGGGCCCGAGAAGCTCCGCATGTTCCGGCAGTTCCGCCAACTCCAAAAACGCATCGAGGGAAGCATCGGCGCCATCGACGGCCGCCATATGCACAGCAGGTGGAAAGCGTACCTCGCGGCGTGCCTGCAATTCCGCTGCTGCAGCTCCCACCATGTCCCAGCGGCTCAAGAAGCCCACGAGTGGCAGTTGCTCATCGGCGGCAACGATCACCGCACCGCCGTCGCGTGCCGGCGCGACGAGAGTCGCAGCAGCCGCCCACTTGGCCAAAGTGTCCTCCGTGGCTCGCAGATCCTGGCGGCCCAGCAGCGCCCCGGTTTCCACCAAGAGGGCGGCGCCGTAGTGCCCACCCTCCGCGATGCGCGGTTCCGCGCCCGGTGTAGCGATAACCAGCGAGGGACCCGTAGGGATCTCATCGAGGACTGTGGAGCCGCCCGACTGAATCACCCTGGTATTGGGAAAAGCGCGGCCCATCTCTTCCGCCGTGCGTTCGGAACCCAGCACGATGGCGCGCAGCCGCGGCGAGCCGCAGTCGGAGCACCGATAATGAGCGTCAACGCGCCCACACCACCGGCACGTCGGCAGCGCAGCCGAATCTGTCGATTCATCCCTCGAAGCACCAGCGGAAGGCAGACCCAAGGGGCCATTGCAATGACGGCAACGCGCCGGGGACGCGCAGTGCCCACAAGCCAAAATCGGCGCATAACCCTTACGCGGGACCTGTACGAGAACGGGCTCACCGCGGTCGAGCGCCGCACGTGTGGCCTGAAATGCCGGGCCGCTGACAGCCGTCGTCCCGCCCTGCATGTGGCGGGCCAGATTAATCCCGTACGCACCCACCGCAAAGATGTTGGGGCGCCTCTTCTCCAGCGCTGTGTCGCTAGGTAAAAGATCGTGGGCCCACCCCGATTCAACAAGCAACTGGGCTTCTGCAGTGCGCGCGTGGCCGGCGAGGATAAGGCTGCAGCCTTCCTGTGCCGAGCGGGTGCTGAGCACCTCCCTCGAATGGGCATAGGGCTTGAGGTTATCCACCAAATTATCGTCGCCGTCATTGAGGACAACGGCCAGCTTGAGGCCCTTGATTGGGGCAAAGGCTGCGGAGCGAGTACCGATGACGATCCGTGCTTGACCAGTTAAGGCGGAAAGATAGCGACGATAACGGGCCTGGGGCCCAGTACTGTGCGCGAGGACAGTGATTTGTTTGGCAGAAACGTGACGGCGAAACGCCGCCTCTAGGCAATCCAAGTCACGCTGATCGGGGACTACCATGAGCACGCCCCCGCCCTGCAGGGCCACGCTGGTTCCAAGGGCTGCCAAAGCACCGGCCCAGTCTTCCCCGGGTGCTATCTGCCAGGCTGCCCGGGCAATGTGCCCGGACAAGATCGAATCTACGAAGGACTCCCCGTGCTGGTAGCCCGACCACGCGGAAAGATCCGGATACTCGGCAGTGCCAAGTTCCTCCCACGGCGTATCCACGTCTGCTTCTTCGGCCTTGGCGTGGCGCGCCGGGATCGCGGTGCGAATGATGTCGGAGCGCACGCCGCCATAACGAGCCGCGAGGGATTCGATGAGCGCTGACATTGTCGGGGTGTACACCGCATAAGGAGAAATGACGCGATCAATATAACGAAGCGAACCCGCATAGTCGGAATCGCTAGCCCGCGACAACAAGATGGCGTCAACCAGACGACCATTGAAGCGGATGCGCACCCGCACTCCGGGCTGAGCAGCCTGTGAATCCGATTCATCAATGAGGTAGTCGAATTCTCGGTCCAAGTGGGCCACCCCTAACAAAGGCAACACCCGCGCGACCGGTTGTTGGGCGGCGGGTGTCTTCTTGGGCATAGGGCCCGATTCTACAGGCCGGCGACGCGACGCAGGCTGTCGGCTCGCGAGGTGTCCTCCCACGGCAGATCGACATCGGTACGCCCGAAGTGTCCATAGGCTGCAGTCTGACGATAGATTGGACGCTGCAGGTCGAGCTCGCGAATAATCGCGGCCGGGCGCAGGTCGAAGACCTTATTCACCGCTGCCTGAATGTCAGCGTCGCTCAAGCCCTCGTGGGCAGTGCCGAAGGTCTCCACATACAGACCGACCGGCTTTGCACGTCCAATGGCGTAGGCAACCTGCACCTCGGCACGGTCAGCCAGGCCAGCGGCCACGATATTCTTAGCCACCCAGCGCATAGCATAAGCCGCGGAACGGTCCACCTTGCTTGGGTCTTTACCGGAGAACGCACCGCCACCGTGGCGGGCCATGCCACCGTAGGTATCCACGATGATCTTGCGGCCGGTCAAGCCCGCATCACCCATGGGCCCGCCCAGAATGAAGGAGCCGGATGGGTTGATGAGAAGCTCAGTATCTTCGGTGTAGTACTGGCCCAAGTCAGCATCGTTCACGACCCACTCAACGACATGGGTGCGAAGCTGCTCGGCCAACCACTCCTGGGTCACATCCGGATCATGCTGCGTGGAGATCACGATCGTCTCCAAGCGCGTCGGCACATCATTTTCGTCGTAAGCGAAGGTGACCTGAGTCTTTCCGTCGGGGCGGAGCGAAGGCACGATACCTTCCTTGCGGACGTGGGTAAGACGGCGCGAAAGGTGGTGGGCCGTCGAAATCGGCAGCGGCATAAACTCTGGAGTTTCATTCGTTGCGTAGCCAAACATGAGGCCCTGATCACCAGCGCCATACTGGTCATCATCCTCAAACGTCCCCGAACGCACCTCTGTGGAGGCGTCGACGCCGGCCCCGATCTCCTGGGACTGTTCACCAATGGCCACGTTGACGCCACAAGTGTGGCCATCAAAGCCCACATCGGAAGAGGTAAAACCGATCTCTACAAGGTTCTTACGGACGATCTGTGGGATTTCAACATAACCGGAGGTGCGCACCTCGCCCACGACGTGGACTTGGCCCGTCGTCACGAGAGTCTCCACAGCGACGTGGGCGTCAGGATCTTCCTCCAGGAGGGCGTCAAGAATGGCGTCTGAGATCGCGTCACAAATCTTATCCGGATGACCTTCTGTCACGGATTCGCTAGTAAAAAGGCGCACCGCCTGAGCAGCTTTATCAGTCACAAATCTTCCTTAAACTAATTCCGCGCGCCGTGGGCAGGACTTCGCCTCACCCACGCCTCGGCTGTTAACACCGCCCCATCGTAGACCAAGCGGTCTACAACTGCAAGAACGAGCGCTACTTTTCCAACATTTCATTCACCACATCAAGAATCTGTGCGGCCACAACTTGCTTTGAGCCCGGGGCAACCACCACTGGGTCGGAAGAGCGACGAAGGATCCACCCGGCACTCGTGGCTTGGCCAAAGACCTTGCCCTCTCCGACCTCATTAGCCATGAGCACATCACAGCCCTTCTTCACAAACTTCTGCTGGGCATACTCGAGCACGCTAGTAGTCTCATCACCAGTCTCCGCAGCAAAGCCAACGATGATTGCCTCGCGCTTAACTTCACCATTCTCACGCCGCTGCACCAGACCCTTGAGTATGTCCGGGTTCTCCACGACCTCAAGGCTGGCCAAGTCCTCGTCTGCTGCGCCCTTCTTCATCTTCGAATCCGCCACGGACGCGGGACGGTAGTCGGCAACAGCCGCGGCCATGATAATGATGTCGGCATCGGCAGCTTCGCTATTCATCGCCTCCTGCATATCCCGCGTCGATGTCACGCGCACCACGGAAGCGCCTGCAGGGATGGGAAGCGCTTCAGTGTTTCCAGCAACAATAGTGACATCCGCCCCGCGTTGCGCAGCGATCTCCGCCAAGGCAAAACCCTGGCGTCCAGAAGAACGGTTGCCAAGGTACCGCACTGGATCGAGGTTCTCTTGGGTACCTCCGGCAGAGATCACAACCTTCCGGCCCTGCCAATCATGCTTCACGCGATGCCCCGCGATAATCGTACGAGCAAACTCCGCTATCTGCTCTGGTTCCGGCAGGCGGCCGGCACCCGTATCGGTGCCGGTGAGTCGGCCATGCGCCGGCTCCATCACGGTGACACCGCGCCGGCGGAGCGTTGCCACATTGTCCTGGGTTGCCGGGTTCAGCCACATCTCCGTGTGCATGGCGGGGGCAATGATGACGGGGCACGTAGCAACCAGCACGGAAGCGCTCAAAAGATCATCAGCGCGGCCACAGGCCAACCGGGCGATAAGATCCGCGGTGGCAGGAGCGATGACGACTGCATCAGCCTGCTGCCCCAAGGAAACGTGTTGGACCTCATCCACGGCATCAAAGACGGTTGTGGAGACCGGGTGTCCTGACAAAGCTTCGAAGGTGGCCGCCCCAACGAAGTTCAATGCGGCCTCCGTGGGAACGACGCGGACATCATCGCCCTGTTCTTTAAAATCCCGAATAAGGTGACACGCCTTATAGGCAGCAATGCCGCCTGCCACGCCGATAAGGATTCGGCGGCCCCCTGCGGGCTTGGTCGACGCAGGTCTCAACTCTGAACTATCTGGGGTTTTCTGTACGTCCTTCACTCGGCCGATAGTACCCAAGACACAGCAAACCCACCGAAGCGCCTAGAGAGACACTTGGGTGGGTTTAGATTCAGAATGGCGCTAAGGCACTTTAAGAAGCTGCCTTTTTGCCTTCACGATGAGCAGGCTAGTTGCCTTCCTCGTGGTCCAGCAGGCCAGCGTCAATCTCGCGGAGGGCGATGGACAGCGGCTTCTCACCCGGTTCCGGGGTTACCAGTGGTCCGACGAACTCGAAGACGCCTTCATCCTGTTCCTGGTAGTAGCTGTTGATCTGGCGTGCGCGCTTCGCAGCGAAAATCACCAGAGCGTACTTGGACGAGACCTTGCCCAGCAGTTCATCAATCGGCGGATCGGTAATACCCGTCGGCGGATCGAATACTGGCTCCGGCTTCACGGCCTCAGAATTGGCAGGTGTGGTCACGTTGGTCACATGCACCTTTACTGTTGGTAGATGGTCAAAATCGTGGTCTATCCACGCAGGATAGCACTAATTGCAGCAACGGCCTCATCGAGATCTTCATTCACAACGATGTGGTCGAATTCCTTTTGCGCGGCAAGTTCCGTCTCTGCAGTATGCAGTCTGCGGTCAATGACATCCTGCGGTTCGGTCCCGCGCCCAGTTAGGCGCTCAACCAGAACTTCCCAGGATGGTGGGGCGAGAAACACGGTTTCCGCCTCCGGCATCGCCGCCTTCACGTTGCGGGCGCCTGCAAGATCAACCTCCACCAACACCGGACGGCCGGCCACCATCGCTTCCTGCACCGGCTGAGCCGGCGTCCCGGAGCGCTGCAAACCACCGTGGATCTCAGCCCATTCGAGCATGTCACCGGCGTCAATGTGTTCTTGGAAAGCCTCCGGGGAGACAAAGAAGTAATCCACCCCATCAGTCTCGCCGGGGCGGGGTTGGCGCGTCGTCATTGAGACGCTGAAGTAGAGGTTGTCAACATCATCACGCAGGCGCGAAACCACAGTGGACTTACCCACAGCGGACGGCCCGGCCAGAACGACCAGGCGCCCGCGTGCAGTTTCGTCAGCCATTGTGCTAATTACTCGCCGTAGCCGAAACGCTCGAGCAGGGCGCGGCGCTGACGGTCACCCAGGCCACGCAGGCGACGGGTCTGAGCAATCTCCAGGTCCTCCATGATTTCCTTGGCCTTGACCTTGCCAACCTTCGGCAGAGCCTCGAGGAGAGCGGAGACCTTGGTCTTGCCGATGATCTCGTCGGTCTCGGCCTTCTCCAGAACTTCCTGCAGGTTGGTCTCGCCGCGCTTCAACGCAGCCTTGAGCTCAGCGCGAGCCTTGCGGGCCTCAGCGGCCTTTGCGAGAGCTTCTTTGCGTTGCTCATCTGTCAACTTGGGAAGGGCCACGGGTTTCCTCCGATTTCATTAGTACGAACATTGTCATCTGATGGCTAGCACCAGAATCTCGGCTCACGGTGGGAAGATTTCCCCAGCGCGGGATAGCTTTTGCTACCTCCACGAACCGACTTCTGGCAATCCTAGCACTGGTCTGTACGCGGTGACGCAACGCGGCCCCTTTCATTTAAAGGTTCCTGCACGTCAACGCACATGCCTTAAACAAAATACCAGGTAAACGGCGCTCCTGTTAATCCAGCACGCCGCTACCTGGTCTGAGTATTAGTGCCGGAACTCCGCCGCCGTATCCACTACGGCTTTCCGCAGGTCAGAGACATTAGGCCCCTGCGAAAGAATGGCCCTGGAGACGTTAGCAAAGCCCAGTTTAGGTGCCGCTGCGGTGAGTTGCCTTACATCCGCGGGCGTTGCGCCTTGGGCGCCGACTCCCGGAAGCAGCACTGGACCGTTTAATTGGTCTAATGCAGGCGGAGCCTCCAACGTCGCGCCCACGACCACGCCGAGAGCACCCACGGTGTTGTCTGGCCCAGCCGCAGACGCATTGCGCTGCGCAAGCTCATCGACGACTCGTTGCGCCACGCTGCGGCCGTCGACACTCAACGACTGCAACGCCACGGCCTCCGGGTTGGAGGTCGCCGCAAGGACAAAGACCCCTCGTCCAGTGTCCTCCGCTAGGTCGAAGACTGGGCTCAAAGCGCCCACACCAAGGTAGGGCGAGACCGTCACAGCATCGGACCGCAGCGGCGAGTCCTCCCCCAGCCAGGCCTGTGCGTAGCCCGCCATGGTAGAACCGATGTCACCGCGCTTCGCGTCCGCTAGGCTCAAACAGCCCTGCTCTCGAAGGCCCGCCAGGGCCTCCTCGAGTACAGCGAAACCGCGAGAGCCGAAACGCTCAAAGAAGGCCACCTGCGGCTTCACCACCGCCGCGGTCTCCGCGAAAGCCTCTACACAGCGCAGCGTAAACGTGCGCAGACCATCCACATCAACCGACAGGCCCCAGGCCTCCAGCAAGTGCGGGTGGGGGTCGATGCCCACGCACAGGCGCCCGCGCTCCGCACCGGCTGCCACGAGGCGCTCGCCGAAAGACGGCGTCTTCCTAGTTGGCTGGGTCATGCTTAAGCTCCTGCAGCGCGCGTACCTTGAGGTCTCCGCGGCGCAGGGCTTCGATGCCCTGCACGGCTGCGGTCACGCCTTGGACGGTGGTCACCAGTGGAACACCCACGGATACCGCAGCGGCGCGGATGTCATAGCCATCGTGACGGGCGCCGGCGGAGCCTGCCGGGGTGTTGAGGATGAGGTCGACCTTGCCGCCGAGGATCTGGTCCACGATGGACTCCTCACCCTCCCCAGCTTCCGAGACCTTCCGGGCCACCTCGCACTCGACGCCGTTGCGGCGCAACATCTGCGCGGTACCGGCAGTGGCCACGATGGTGTAGCCCATGTAGGCCAGCCGCTGAATCGGGAAGATAAGGGTGCGCTTATCGCGGTTGGCCACGGAGACGAACACGGTGCCCTCGGTGGGCAGCTCACCGAAGGCGGCCATCTCACCCTTGGCATAGGCGGCACCGAAGTTATCAGCCAAGCCCATCACCTCGCCGGTGGACTTCATCTCTGGAGAAAGCAAGGTATCCAGCAGCTGGCCGTCGGGGCGACGGAAGCGGTTAAACGGCAGCACGGCTTCCTTGACCGCAATCGGGTGCTCCAGCGGCAGGGAACCACCGTCGTAAGTGGACGGAATGATGCCTTCCTCGCGCAGCTCCGCAATGGACGCACCCAGCATGACGCGTGCGGCAGCCTTAGCCAGCGGCACGCCGGTGGCCTTGGAGACGAAGGGCACGGTACGGGAGGCACGCGGGTTGGCCTCGATGACATAGAGAGTGTCATCCTTCAGGGCGTACTGAACGTTCATCAGGCCCTTGACGCCGATGCCGTGCGCTAGGCGACGCGTCGACTCCCGCACCTTCTCAATATCCTCCGGCCCCAGCGTCATCGGTGGCAGCGCACAGGAGGAGTCACCGGAGTGGATACCTGCTTCCTCGATGTGCTCCATGACTCCGCCGAGGTAGACCTCCTCGCCGTCACACAGCGCGTCGACGTCGATCTCAATGGCGTTATCTAGGAAACGGTCGACCAAGACTGGGTGATCCGAGGTGATCTCGGTAGCGCGCTCGATGTAATCGCGCAGCGAATCCTCGTCGTAGACGATCTCCATGCCGCGGCCACCCAGCACGTAGGACGGGCGGACCAGCACCGGATAGCCGATATTCGAAGCGACCTGGCGGGCCTCCTCAAAGGAGGTAGCGGTGCCGAAGGCCGGTGCAGGCAGCTCGGCTTCGGCAAGCACCTTGCCGAATTCACCGCGGTCCTCGGCCAAGTCGATGGCAGCGGCCGAGGTTCCCACGACCGGAACGCCGGCAGCCGTTAGGCGCTCAGCCAGGCCCAGCGGGGTTTGGCCACCCAGCTGAACGATGACGCCGGCAACTTCACCACAAGCGGCCTCCGCGTAGTAAACCTCCATGACATCCTCGAAGGTCAGCGGCTCGAAGTAGAGACGGTCGGCGGTGTCATAGTCAGTCGACACCGTCTCCGGGTTGCAGTTAACCATGACCGTCTCGTAGCCCTCACAGGAAAGCTCGAGGGCGGCGTGCACGCAGGAGTAATCAAACTCGATGCCCTGGCCAATACGGTTCGGGCCGGAGCCTAAGATGATGACCTTGCCCTTGGTCTTCTCGCTGCTCTCGCGCACCTCGGACTCAGCGTTCGGGTCCATTTCATAAGCGCTGTAGTGGTACGGGGTCTGGGCTTCAAACTCGCCCGCACAAGTATCAACGGTCTTGTACACCGGGCGAATGCCCAAAGACCAGCGCAGGGAGCGCACGCCATCCTCACCGGCGAACTCTGGGCGAAGAGCCGCGATCTGGGCGTCGGACAGGCCAAAGACCTTAGCGCGGCGCAGTAATTCAGCGTCCAGGACTGGCGCGCTCACGAGCTCCTCGCGGAACTCAACAAGCGCCTCAAGCTCGGCGAGGAACCACGGGTCGATGTGCGAGTGCTCGTGCAACTGCTCCACCGTGGCACCGAGACGCAGAGCCAGCTCGACATCGTAGATGCGGCCCTCGGTCGGACGCTCCAGGTCCTTGAGAACGGCCTCCACGTCCGTTGCGCGCTCCCCAGCGAAGTACTCATCCGGCTTGGTCCAGAAACCAGAAGGCTTGCCCTCCAGCGAGCGCATGACCTTGTTCAGGCCGGAAATATAGTTGCGGCCGATACCCATGGCCTCGCCCACAGACTTCATCGTGGTGGTCAGAGTGTCATCGGCGCCCGGGAACTTCTCAAAAGCAAAGCGCGGGGCCTTGACGATGACGTAGTCCAGAGTCGGCTCGAAGGCCGCCGGGGTCACGCCAGTGATGTCGTTGCGTACCTCATCCAGGGTGTAGCCAATCGCCAGCTTGGCTGCCAGCTTGGCAATCGGGAAACCGGTGGCCTTAGAGGCCAGCGCGGAGGAGCGGGACACGCGCGGGTTCATCTCAATGGTGATGATGCGGCCGTCATCCGGGTTTACAGCGAACTGGATATTGCAGCCGCCGGTGTCGACGCCGACCTCGCGGATGATGGCGATACCCTGGTCGCGCATCTTCTGGTACTCGCGGTCAGTGAGGGTCAATGCCGGGGCCACGGTCACGGAGTCACCGGTGTGGACGCCGAGGGCGTCGACGTTCTCGATGGAAGCGATGACCACAACGTTATCGTCGCCGTCACGCATGAGCTCGAGCTCGAACTCCTTCCAGCCCAGGATGGACTCCTCGATGAGGACGTTCGCCTCCGGTGAGGCAGCCAAGCCACCGCCGGCAATGCCCTCAAGGTCCTCTTCGTTAAAGGCCAGGCCGGAGCCCAAGCCGCCCATGGTAAACGATGGGCGTACAACGACCGGGAGGCCAAGCTCGGAAACGGTCTCGTGGACCTCCTCCATCGTGTGGCAAACACGGGAGCGCGCGGATTCGCCACCGATGGAGGCCACGATGTCCTTGAATTTCTGACGATCCTCGCCGCGCTCAATGGCGTCGATATCAGCACCGATGAGCTCGATATCGTACTTCTTGAGGATGCCCAGCCGGTCCAACTGTACCGCGGCGTTCAGAGCGGTCTGGCCGCCCAGGGTTGCCAGCACGGCGTCGATGGGGTTGCCCTCTTCCTTTTCCTTCTGGAAGATCTTCTCGATGAACTCGGGCTCGATGGGCTCCACATAGGTGTGGTCGGCGAACTCCGGGTCCGTCATGATCGTTGCCGGGTTGGAGTTAACCAGCGTGACGCGCAGGCCTTCCTCCTTGAGCACGCGGCAGGCTTGGGTGCCGGAGTAGTCGAACTCGCAGGCCTGACCAATAACAATCGGACCGGAGCCGATAACCAGGACGTGATTGATGTCGTTGCGCTTTGGCATGTGTTTCTTCTTCCTTTTCCTGGTTGCGTTCTACTTGTTCGGGGACTTTTCAGTCATGAGCTCGATGAACTGGTCAAAGAGCGGGTTGGCATCGTGTGGGCCGGCGGCGGACTCAGGGTGGTACTGCACGGAGTACGCCATGCCATCCTTGAGCGCAACACCTTCGATGGTGTTGTCGTTGAGGCAAGTGTGGGAGACCACTGCCGGGCCGAAGTCGGTATCGAACTCCTCACCGGCCGGGTCTTCCTTGCCCGAGGGGCTGGCCAAAGCAAAGCCGTGGTTCTGGGAGGTGATATCGATCCTTCCGGTCAGCTGGTTGCGCACCGGAACGTTGATGCCGCGGTGGCCGAACTTCAGCTTGTAGGTGTCCATACCCAGCGCACGGCCGAGGATCTGGTTGCCAAAGCAGATGCCGAAGAAGGGGTACTTAGCAGCAAGGATGTCGCGCACGATGCCGACCATGGTGTCAGCGGTAGCCGGGTCACCCGGACCGTTGGAGACAAACACGCCATCTGGGTTGTACTGCTTGATCGTCTCGAACGGGGTGTTGGCAGGAACCACGATGGTCTCGATGCCGCGCTCGGCAAAGTGCTTCGGGGTGGCGGTCTTGACACCCATGTCATAGGCCACGACGGTAAAGCGCTTCTCCCCTACGGCTGGGAAGGTATAGACCTCATCGGTCGAGACTTCTTCGGACAGGTCAAGGCCGGCCATCGAAGGTTGGTTCTTGACCTCAGAGACGAGCTCCTCGACGTCCCGCTCAGCGGCCTCTCCGGAAAAGATACCTGCCTTGATGGAGCCATGATTGCGCAGGTGGCGCACCAAAGTGCGGGTATCGATTCCCCCAATACCGATGATTCCCTGCTTCTCCATCTCCTCCGGCAGGGAGCGGGCGGCACGCCAGTTGGAAACGCGGCGGGCCAGATCACGGACAACTAGGCCGGCAACCCAGATCTTGTCGTCATGGGACTCGTTGTCCTCATCGTTCCAGCCCGTATTGCCAATCTGCGGCGCAGAGGCGACGACGATCTGGCGGTGGTAAGACGGGTCCGTCATGGTCTCCTGGTAGCCCGTCATGGCGGTGGTGAAGACGGCCTCGCCCAGAGTCGTACCGGTGGCGCCGAAGCCGAAGCCTCGGAAGGTGCGGCCATCAGCGAGGACCAGGATGGCGGGGGTGGTGGTAGTGGAAGTCACTGTGTGTTGAACCTTTCAGTGAATTTTCTCGGTGAAGGGTTGGTTGTTTTGGGGACGTGCGTTGGTTACTTAAGTGTCGAGCAACTCTGATTGTCGATTATCCCGATTACTCGGCCGCCTCGCTGGCGCTTTCAGCCGCTAGGTCGTAGGTCACCGCGCCACGCAGGATGGTGTAGGCCACGCGTGCACCGAATTCCTCCCCCTCATAGGGGTTGTTCTCCGACTTCGAAGCCAGACGCGTGGAATCCGACACCCACTTGTGCTTGGGATCGACGATGGTGAGGTTGGCTGGCTCGCCCACCGCAATCGGGCGGCCATGACCAGGCAGGCGAGTAATCTCTGCCGGACGCTCCGACATGACGCGGGCGACGAAGCGCCAGTCGGCCAGGCCGGTGGCGACGAAGAGCTTGGCGATGACCGCAAGGGAGGATTCCAGTCCCAGCATGCCCGGCTTAGCGTGCTCGAACTCGACACACTTGTCTTCGCTGCCGTGCGGAGCGTGGTCTGTGGCCACGACGTCGATAAGCCCGTCAAGCAAGGCCTGGCGCAGGGCCAGGGCGTCGGATTCCTCGCGCAACGGTGGGTTGACGCGGTAGACGCCGTCGTAGGTCACCAGCTTGTCATCGGTCAGCAGCAGGTGGTGCGGGGTCACCTCGGCGGTCAGCGGAATACCCTGTTCCTTGGCCCACTTGAGCAGCTCCACGGTGCCCTTCGTCGAAGCGTGGCAGATGTGCATGCGGTTGCCGTAATCACGCGCGAGTAGGGCGTCGCGGGCGACGATGGATTCCTCAGCGACGCGCGGCCAGCCGCGCAAGCCCAGGCGGGCCGCAACCTCGCCCTCGTGGGCGCTAGCGCCTTCGGTCATGCGGTGGTCCTCTGCGTGCTGGGCCAGCAGGACGTCAAGGCCCTTGGCGTACTCCAAGGCACGGCGCATGAGCTGCGGGTCTTGGACGCACTTGCCGTCATCAGAGAACATGCGCACCTTGGCGTCCGAGCGGGCCATCATGCCAAACTCGGTCAGGGTCTTGCCCTCGAGGCCCTTCGTGATGGAGCCGACCGGATGGACGTCGCACAGGCCACGTGCCTGGCCCTTGGCCCAGACGGACTCGGCGATGATGGGCTGGTCCGTCACCGGTGAGGTGTTGGCCATGGTGAACACGGCGGTAAAGCCGCCCTTGGCGGCAGCGCGCGAGCCGGTTTCGATGGTCTCGGTGTCCTCGCGGCCCGGCTCACGCAGGTGAACGTGCATGTCCACCAGCCCTGGCAGCAGCACGTTGCCGCCACCGTCGATAGTGCGGTCCACCTCAACTGCCGGGGTCACGGCCCCGGCGTCCCTGGCGTCCCCGGCATCGGCGGCGGTGCCGATGGCCTCGATAACGCCATCCTTGATCAGGATGCTGGTGGGTTCGCCCTCGCCATAAGGGCGGACGTTGGTGATGAGCAAGGTGCCCGCCGCAGGAGCCGAGAGCACGCCGGTGTCTGGATAAATAGTCATGGTTTCTGAAAAGCTCTCCTCGTTGGTATGTGAGATAACTCGATTTAGATACCGGCGTTCTCGCCGTTCGTCAGCAGCGTAAAGAGGGTGGCCATGCGCACATGGACACCGTTGTTGACCTGCTGGAGCACTGCGGTGTTGTCAAAGTCGGCCACGGCATAGTTGATCTCCATGCCACGAACCATGGGGCCCGGGTGCATGATGATGGCATCCTTCTTCATGGCCGCGGCGCGGTCCTTGGACAGCCCGTAGAGGGAGGCGTATTCGCGGTGCGAGGGGAAAAAGCCACCATTCATGCGCTCTGCCTGAACGCGCAGCATCATGACGACGTCCGCCTCCGGCACCTCGGCGTCGAAGTCATGGGAAACCCGTACCGGCCAAGTGTCCACGCCGAAGGGCAACAGTGTCGGCGGAGCGACGAGCGTGACCTCGGCTCCCAGGGTGGACAACAGGTCCACGTTGGAGCGCACGACGCGGGAGTGCAGGCAATCACCAACGATGGTGACTTTCAGTCCCTCGAAGCCGGTGCCTGCAGCGGATCGATCCGCTCCTAGGTGCAGGCGCTGGCGCATCGTGACGGCGTCGAGAAGCGCCTGCGTGGGGTGCTGGTGAGAGCCATCGCCGGCGTTGATGACGCTCGGCCCCTGCCCTTCAGGTGCCACCCAGCCGGCGAGCTGCTGCGCAGCACCCGAGGAAGGGTGGCGCATGATGATGGCATCTGCGCCGATCGACGTCAAAGTCAACCCGGTGTCCTTGAGGGACTCGCCCTTCTTGACCGAAGACGTCGACGCGGAGAGGTTGATGACATCAGCCGACATCCACTTACCCGCCGTTTCGAAAGAAGAACGGGTGCGGGTGGAGTTTTCATAGAACAAGGTGAAAACGGTGCGCCCGCGCAGCGTGGGCAGCTTCTTGACTTCGCGGCCTTCGAGGGCTTCCCGGAAACGGTCAGCCTCATCCATCAGCCCAAGGATCTCCTCGGCGCTGTGGTCGGCGATATTAATGAGGTGCTTCATTTATGCCTCCTTGCCGGGCTGTGCAGTGAAGCGGGTAAGAACGACGGCATCGCGGCCATCGATATCAGCGTTGTACACGGTGACGTCCTCGTCGCGCGCGGTGGGAATGTTCTTGCCCACGTAATCAGCACGGATGGGGACCTGGCGGTGTCCACGGTCCACGAGGACTGCGAGTTGGATGATGTCGGGACGGCCGATGTCCGCGAGGGCATCGAGTGCGGCACGGATAGTGCGGCCGGAGTATAAGACGTCGTCGACAAGAATGACGGTGGCGCCGTCGATGCCGCCGTCGGGCACCGTCGTAGGCTGCAATGCACGGTGCGGGCGGGCATAGAGATCATCGCGGTACAGCGTGATGTCTAGGGAGCCCCAAGGAACCTCCACCCCGGAGAATTCCTCAATTTTTTCGGCAAGGCGCTGCGCCAACGGCACGCCACCAGAGGGAATGCCTAAGAGCAGGACTCGAGCGGAATCACTCGAATCTAGCGCCGTCTTTTCAATGATCTGGTGCGCGATGCGTGCGACAGTGCGCGCGACGTCTTTCGAGCTCAACAGCTCGTTGGACTCCGCGTGGGTGCCGGTTTCACTCATCGTGACCTCCTTCCCCGCCTCACGGTGCGGTCTTTAAAGGATGTCGGACAATGGTTAAAAGGACTTGTCTATGCTTGAAAGCCAGCACTAACCATAGCACTCTTCAGGCGTGCTGTGTACGCCCTCGCACCCCGAATCTTTTGAGGCAGGTCCCTAGACAGTGAGTTTTACTACCCAGCACGTTGTTCCAGCCCCGCGCGAAGAGGTTTGGCAATGGCACACCCGCCCGGGAGCGCTCGCGCGCCTCACCGCGCCTTTCGGTTTCATGACTCCCCTGCAGCAGGCCGAGTCATTAGCTGATGGGACTTCTATCTTGGGGTTTCCTGGTGGTTTGAAATGGGTCGCCCGGCATGATTTGAGTAGGTACCAGCCGCGGCGTTCTTTCGCTGATGTCTGCATCAACGCCCCCTTCCGTTCGCTGGCCAATTGGCGCCACGAACACGTCTTTGAAGACCACCCAGAGGGCACACTCATCACCGACAAGGTGGACACCCGCATCCCCACGGGGGCAGTGGAATCGATTTTTGCCTACCGGCAGCAGCAGCTCATTGAGGACTTTCGCTTTGCTCAGCGGCTGGGTGCTCTCAACGCCGAGCCCCGCACAATAGCAATAACTGGTACGCACGGCACGGTAGGCACTGCTGTGGCCGCACAGCTCGGCACCTTGGGCCACACCGTCATTCCGCTCGTGCGCTCTAAACCAGGTGCCGGCGAGCGCCTGTGGCGGCCTACTGTGCCCGCCAAAGATTTGCTGGACGGCGTTGATATCCTCATCCACCTGGCCGGCGAGCCGATTTTCGGGCGCTTTAATACCGCGCACAAGGAAGCTATTCGGGATTCACGTGTAGGCCCTACTCACCTGCTGGCGCAGCTGGCGGCCGAGACTCCCTCCGTGACTGCGATGGTCTGTTCTTCCGCTATCGGTATCTACGGCCCGGACCGGGGCGATGAAGAACTGACCGAAGGCTCGGAGCGTGGTGAGGGCTTTTTGGCCGATGTCGTGTCGGCGTGGGAGGATGCTTGCGCGCCGGCACGTGAGGCCGGGAAACGAGTGGTGAACCTGCGCACCGGCATCGTGCAATCTGCCAACGCGGGAATCCTGCCGCTGCTGCGGGCGCTGTTTTCTACTGGCCTAGGCGGTGCATTTGGCAAGGGCACCATGTGGAATAGCTGGGTTGCGCAGGATGATCTCTCAGATATGTTCGTCCGCGCCGCCCTCGACCCTGCCTGGAGCGGTGCCATCAACGCGGTCTCTCCCACCCCGGTGCTCAATCGCGATTATGTGGATGCCCTCGGCTCACTCCTTCACCGGCCGACCGTCATCCCCATTCCCAGCGTCGGTCCAGCGCTACTGCTGGGTAAGGAAGGTGCGCGTGAGCTGGCACTGGCCAACCAAAAGGTCCTTCCCACGCGCGCGGAAGCGCTGGGCCACACCTTCCGCTACCCCGACATCGCTCCAGCGCTCGCCCACGAGCTCGGTGGCGAAAAACTCGTCGAGGCCCCCACCTGCGCACCCGGGGAAGACGGCTCCGGTAGTGTCGGGGCCGGAAAAGATTAAGAAAAATGTAGCGAAGTGAGTAGAAGAATTGACGGACACCACTAACCATGACCACGCGCAGCAGCGCCAGCTGCAGCCTGACACACCCATCGAAGAAGTCAGCCTCGAGCGCATAGCGGAAATCTTTGAGTCAGAAGGCTTGGAATACCGCATCGAAGAGCAGAAGACTCAAGACGGCCAAACGGTCAACCTCTTGCGCACCGGCTTCTCCAACGCCGCCATCGCCTTCCAGCTCGTTGGCTCCTCTCTCATCGTCGATTCCGTATGGCGCGGCTCTGTCCCCGCCTCCGAAGGCCCTGCGTTGCTCATGCACATCAACGCATGGAACCAGGACCACTTCACGCCGACGTTCCGCTTCTTCGAAGCGCCAGACAACGCTTTGGCGGTCTCCGGTGCACGCGATCTGGACGTGACCCATGGTGCATCCCGCAACCAGCTCGGCGCGTTCGTCATGTCCACCCTGGATGCTGTGTTGCAATCCTTCGAGTGGATGGAACAGCAGTACCCGCAGCTTGTCACCTGGAAGGAGCACAACCATGACTAATCCGACAACGCCTACCGCCGAGGATCCGCACGCACTGCCGGAGGTCACCCTCGACCGCATCATCGAGGCGATGAAGACCTTCGACATCGAACTCGAGCCGGTCACCGGTCGCGACGACGCCGCGACCGCTAATCTCAACGGTCTGCCGTGCATGTTCGCCGTCCTGGAGAGCGTTGCTATCGTGCGCTGCGATGTTCCGACGGACATCAACTATGCCAAGGCAGACGCAGGTCTTTTCTTGGCCGCTAACCAGATCAACTCCGTGGCTATGGGGGCACGCGCCGTCATTGCTGACTTCGATGGCATGCTGCTCGTACGCACCGAGGCTGACATTCCTTGCGCGGCCGGAATGACCGATGAACAACTCGCGGCCGCACTGCGCGCCTCTGTGGACGGCGTCATCAACGCCCAGAACGCCATGGTCGCCGCTGCCGAAGAAATGGCCAAGCTCGGTTCCGAGTCAGCCGCGCAGGCGGGCGAGGGGGCCGAGGGTGCTCAGGGTGAGCAGCAGTGACCGATCTCCACGTGGTTGAGCCGGTCACCATCGACCGGTTGGCGCAGTTGTGCGAGCTTATCGCCGCCGACTATGCACTCATCGAGGCAACCCCAGAGCCAGAAGACGACGCTGACACTGGCGCCGACAGTGCCGATTCCGCGCGCCGCGTGCTGCAGACCGGTGTCCCCCATATCGCAGTGCACTGTGAGCTCGACGCTGAAGGCGAGGTACTCAGTGCCTTCGCCTCGTGGGAGGGCACTCTTCCAGCACACCTCGAACCGGAGGTGGCCGCCGTGGTGGCGGAGCTGAACTGGGCCAGCGTTGCGCCCACCCTGAACTTCCTCGTAGAAGAGGATGCGAAGGGTAACGCGGAGATCCACCTAGGCGCCAACCGCGCCATGGGCGTGGGCGAAGGCCTCTCCTTGGCTCAGCTCGGCCATTTCCTGCTGAGTTCACTGGCCAGCTTCGCTGAGATCTTCGACGTCGTGGCACAGTGCTTCCCGCAGGCTGTCACCTGGGATAAGGAGGAGCAAGCATGAGCCAGGACCCACATCAGAACCAGAATGCATCCGGCAGTTCCGATCCTTTCGACATTCTCTCCGGATCACCGCTGGCCGCCGTCGGCCGGGACCGCGTGTTGAGCGTGCTCAACGGCGCCGAGCTGGATATGGCAGCCACCGCGCACCCAGAAGATGCGACAACCGCAGTTGCCCGCCTCAACGACCTTGACTGGGTCATCACCGTGGAAGAGGGCCTCGTGCGCATCGAGAGCGTGCTGTCCACACAGCTCAATGCGGAGATGCTCCCCATCTTCCATGTGCTCTGCAACGAGTTCAATTCCGGTGCTTTCGATGGGCGCGCGCTCGTTGGTTTAGCTGAGGATGAGGTTGAGCTGCGCGGTGATGCGTGCTTCGTCACCACCGCTGGTCTGAACGAGGACCAGCTCTTTCACGCGCTCAACCTCGGCATCATCAACGCGCAAGAAGCGCTGCTGTCTGTTCTGGATGCGTTTAACGCCGCCGCCCGCGAGCTGGCCAGCGACGTCGATGGCACAAAGAGCGACTAGCTCTTAGTCAGCGTCCTTAATACGCTGGCGCTCGACTTCCGGATCAAAGTCGGGCGCCGGCCATTCCAGATCTAGGTGGCGCAGGAGATCCACGATGAGAAACTTCAGCGCCATCCGGGCATACTTCTTGTTATCGGTAGGAATGACGTACCAGGGCGCGTAGTTTTCATCCGTGCGCTGAATAGCATCCTCGTAGGCCGACATGTACTCATCCCAATAGGCGCGCTCCTCCACATCAGCCGGGTCGTATTTCCAGAACTTATCCTCCCGCTCCGTGCGCTCCAGCAGATTCTCCTTCTGGGCTTCCTTGGACAAGTGAAGGAAGATTTTGATGACCTTGACTCCCCTGGCCGTTAATTCCAGCTCATAGTCACGGATGGCCTCGATGCGCCGATCCACCTCTTCTTCATCCACCCACTCGTGCACGCGCTGAATGAGGACATCCTCGTAGTGGGAGCGGTCGAAGGCCACGATTTGTCCCGGCTGCGGGTCGTGTTTGCGGATGCGCCACAGGAAGTCATGCTCTAGCTCCTCTTCGGTGGGTTTACCGAAGCCGACGGTCGTGGTTCCTTGCGGGTCAAAGGTGCTCAACACGTGGCGGATAGCACCGCCCTTGCCCGAGGTATCCATGCCCTGCAGGACGATGAGCACCGCCGGGGCGTCCTCACCGTAGCTGCGGCCGTTGGCAAAAAGCCGCTCCTGCAGCTCATAGAGCTCATCGTCATACTTGGAGAAGCGGGCGTCGAGCGCCGCTTTATCGCCGTCGAAGCCAGGCGTTGCCGAGGCATCAACCGAGTCAATCTGAAAATTTTTGCCAGCTCGCAGGGCGAGCGCGTCCTCAATCTTGAATTTCGCCATGGACTCCACCATACCGAGACGCTGTTTAAGCACCCAGAGTAAAAAGGCCTCGCAGCAATGCGCTGAGCGCTCCTAGGCTGGCCAGCCACAGTGATAGCTTATGGGCCTTGTCCCGAGAGACGCGCCCAGCAATCTTCTTTCCTAAGAGAATGCCAACGCACATTCCAATTACCCCGCAGGGCCACACCAGCCAGTGCAAACCGTCAAAGCCGCCGGAGCCCAAGAAGTACTTCGTCAGAACAGAGGACAATCCGCCGATGACAAAGCAGGGCTGCAGGGTCGGCGCGAGAACCTCCTTGGGCCACCGCGCGGCCTGGGCATAGACCGTGATGACCGGGCCAGCCACGCCGGCCAGGGTATTGGTGAACCCGCCCAAAATACCCGCGGAGATGGCCGGGCCCGTGCCACTCATCTCCGGGACGAACTTGCGCCCAAAGACCACCACGGCCAGCGCAATCAATAAGGCGGCACCAACCAGAACCAACAACGCTGCAGTATCAATACGGGCGATGAGCAGCGCCGCCGGAATTGAGCCGAGGACCATGAAAGGACCGATGCGCAGCCACTTTCCCCAGTCCACATTCTCACGCATCGAATAGGTCGTGAGGATGGCATTGAGGCAGGCCAAGACGTTGATGACCATGATGCCTTCGACGGGGCCGAGGAAAAGCGTCAGGATGGGCCCACCAATGAGGCCCAGGCCCATGCCGGAGACTCGCTGCAAGCACGAGCCAGCGATGACGGTAAGTAGGACAACGAGGGGTATTGCCAGTACAGACATATCCCTTTAGCCTCGGTAGCGTTCCATCACTGCGGCAGCCACATGATCCGGGAACATACCCGTAACATCACCGCCGTACTGCGCCACCTGCTTGCACAGCGAAGAAGAGATATATCCGTATTTCTCATCCGTGAGCAAAAAGACGGTATCGATTCCGGAAAGGCGCCGGTTCATCTGCGCCATCGGCAGCTCATACTCATAATCCAAGGAGGAGCGCAAGCCCTTCACAATCGTGTCTATGCCATGGGCGCTGGTGTAATCCACCAACAATCCGCCCCACCAGTCCACCTCGATCTCCGGGGAAACGGTACGGCGAATAAGGTCCACGCGCTCCTCCACGCTAAACAGCCCAGAAGGCTTGTCGGGGTTTCCCGTCACCAGCACCGTGACCTTGTCAAAAAGCTCGCTGGCACGATTAAAAACGTCGACGTGCCCCAGCGTGATGGGATCAAAAGAGCCAGGGCATACGGCGTGAGTCGGCATGGCTAGACCTCCTGGGTTCCGGTGGTATCGATCTTCGAGCTATCCACACTGCGGTGATAGATCGCCATATCAAAACGCGCGATGCCAAAGGTCCGCTTCTTAAGCTTCTGACCGGTGGGCTCAAAGCCATCTGGCCACTGTGTGTGCGGCGAGTCCACGTGGCGCTCGATGACAACTATCGCGGCATCATCCAGCACCGGCTCGATGGCGGCGAGAAGACCATCAACATCATCGAACTCATAGGGCGGATCCGCGAGCACCATGTCGAAGTAGCCGCGCGGTGCGGTGGCAAGGTATGACGAGGCTTTCATTTCTCGTACTTCCACGCGCGGGTGCTTCACCACCCCAATATTGTGGCGAATGACTTTCACGGCCGCGGCATTATTCTCCACGAGGACGACTTCCTCAGCGCCACGGCTAGCTGCCTCAAGGCCTAAGGCGCCGGAACCAGCAAAGAGATCCAACACGCGGGAATCAATAAACCCCCAGCGCACATTCAACGATGAGAAAAGGCCCTCGCGGGCACGGTCGGACGTGGGCCTCGTCCCAGCTTCGGGCACCTTGATGGTGCGCCCGCGGGCTTCTCCGGCGATGATTCTGGTCATGGCTTCTACCCTATCTCCCCTCAGTTTCCCGCGGTGACAAGCCTAGTTTTTCTCCAAAAATCCCTGTTCATCTGCGCTTAGGTTGTGCGTCAGTTCCTCCGCTAATTCAGGGTTACGCTCGACCAACGCGGCGGCATCAGCATGCGTGCGCTCGACGATGTCCCGGTCATTGATGAGGTCCAGCAACTTCAGCGTGCGCTTCGTACCGGATTGCAGTGTTCCCAAGATATCGCCTTCGTGGCGTTGCTGTAGGTCGAGCTCAGCTAGGTCAAAACCAGATGGCGTATCCGCGATAGCTTTGATACGCCGGAAAGACTTGCTATTAGGCTCAGCCGTCGTGTGCAGCAGGCACACCGATTCATTGCCGCCGCGTCCCACGCGCCCGCGCAACTGGTGCAGCTGCGAGACTCCAAAGTTCTCCGATTCCCGGATCAGCATGACGGTGGCATTGGGAACATCGACGCCGACTTCAATGACCGTGGTGGCCACGAGGACATCAATCTCCCCGCGCGCGAAGCTCTCCATTACTTGGTCCTTATCGGGCATTTTGCCGTGGAGCATCTCCACTCGCAATCCGCGCAAGGGAAGGTTGCGCAGTTGGACCGACATGGTTTCCACACCGCCCTCTCCTTCAATCCGCGGGCAGACGATATAAGCCTGGTGACCCTTGCCTACCTCTTCACGGATGCGCTCGATGGCGCGGCGTACCCACTCCGGCTTCCATTCGGGAACCACCGCGGACAAGATAGGTTTGCGTCCACCGGGCAGCTCCTTGAGCGTCGATACCGCTAGATCACCGAACACCGTCATGGCAATCGTGCGCGGGATAGGTGTCGCAGTCATCACCAACAGGTGCGGGCTGGTTCCCTCCCGAGTTTTGGTGCGCAGGCTATCGCGCTGTTCGACGCCAAAGCGGTGCTGCTCATCCACGATGACGAGGCCCAAATCGAAGAATTCAACGCTGTCCTGGATGATGGCGTGGGTGCCAATCACGATATCGGCCTCGCCAGAGACAATCTCCAACAAAGCTTTGCGTTTCTGCGCCGTCTTCATCGAACCCGTTAGGACCGTGACGGTGACACCTTCGGGAACGCTGGCGCTAATCGACGCCCCATGCTGCGCCGCCAGTACCTCCGTCGGGGCAAGCAGTGCAGCTTGTTTTCCAGCATCAACCGCCTGCAACATGGCACAGGTGGCAACGAGCGTTTTGCCTGAACCGACCTCACCTTGCAACAGCCGCATCATGGGCGCGGTGCCACACAGATCTGCGTCGATCTCGCCGATGACACGTCGTTGACCGTCAGTCAGCGCGAAGGGTAGCTCGCTGAGCAGCTCATCGCGGTAACCTTCCAGAATTGCCGGCATCGGGGTTGCCGTGCGCGCCTTGACATCGCGCTGACGCAAGGCCATAACTAGGCCCACCGATAGGGCCTCGTTGTACTTGAGGCGCTGGATAGCGCGCTCCGGGCCACTATCACCCGGTTCGTGGATCTCGCGCACGGCTTGATCCAGCGTCACCATCATCCGATAGTCCAGCGGCTCCGGGATCGGAGGGGTGTGCTCGAGCACTTTATGGATAGCGCCCATGATGTACCACGACGTCACCTTTCCGCTAGCCGGGTACACGGGAATCCATTCGCGCTGCAGGAAGGTCTCCAGCGAGCCGAACTGGGAGAGCTTCTTCAGCGAACCTGTCCCCTGCCCAGTAGTGCTATCCAGCAGGGACTCCTGATAGCGGCCGGGGTCGAGGATGAGAAAATCGGGGTGCTGCAAGCTGGGGTATCCCCGGAAGTATTTCAGCTTGCCGGAGAGCATGACGCGCATGCCGCGCCCCAGCACGCGCTGCACGTAGTGCGCATTGAAAAAGGAGGCCTGGACTCCGCTATCCATGTAGAGGATAAACACCATGGCTTTAGAGGTGTGCTTGACGCGGAGTTCTTCGATGACGCCAGTGATGGTGACGTGATCACCATCCTCAGCACCGCCGAGGCCCACGTCCTTATTGTGGCGGATGTAGTCGCGCGGATAGTGGCTGAGCAGCTCCCCGCACGTGGTGTATCCGAAGGCGCGCTTGAAAGCCGCGGCATCCTTCTTTGCCAAGATATCCGTCAGTGCGCGGTCATCCTGCCAGCCCAGCATGGTCTACTCCACCCCAATCTCAGTGCGCAGTCCAGGCACGTGCAGAACCACGACATCAACCCCCAACTCTCGGGCTAACTCGTCTTCCTCTAGCTCAAGGCCAGTCAGCACCGTGATCTGCTCGCCGCCATAGCCCAGCTGAGTACGACATGCCGCTAGAATCCCAGCCACGTTTTCTCTATCTGGGTAGGCTACCCGCATGGAACGGGCAGCGTCCTTCATCGCGGCGAGCACGTCGTCGGTGTGCGCGGAACTCGGCGCATAAACCGAGAGCGCCGCCAGCCCGGCTACCAGGGAATCGGTCGGAATGACAGTAGCCTTGCCCGGGTCACCACCGCAGCCATTGGGCAAGAAAAGATCTCCCTCCCCGGCGCTTTGCAGTTCTTCGCCGGGCTTGACGACGTCCGCCCCCGCCTTCTCAAAAAGCTCCCGCGCTGCCTCTTCAGGCACCGCGGCAAAGATACGCCGCTGTGCTCCCCCGCCACCACCAGAATCTTGGCAGCTGGCCGCCTGGCCCGTCTGCGGTAGCGCTTCGAGCCGCAGGTTGCTGACCTTTCCCAGGGAATAGGCCTTTTCGATCACGGTCCCCGCCTCAGCGCTATGGATGTGCACGCTGGCGGAGGTTTCCGTCGCCCGTGCAATGACGAGACTATTGCCCAGCGGAGCCAAGGTCTCTTCGATGTCGCCCAGGTTGCCTTCAAAGAAGAAGATGGCTTCGATCTCTGCGAGCTCTTCTCCTGTCTGTGGCTCCCGCACGGCAGGCTCCTCGGAGTGAAGTAGCACCGACTCCGTCAGGGGTTGGCTGGCGGGGTCGTGCCCTGTGACCTGAGTGAGCAAGCACTCGAGCAAAATTACGAAGCCGGTTCCACCGGCATCCACAACGCCGGCTTCGCGCAGGGCCGATAGCTGCGAGGGGGTCTCAGCAAGGGCCTTCCGTGCGGCCTCGACCGCTGCGAGCAAGATGCCGTGAAGCTCGGCCCCAGGCTGCTCGGCAGCCTGATTGGCGGCGATGGCCGCGGCTCGCAACACGGTAATAATCGTTCCTTCCACCGGTGCGGCAAGCGCGCGGTCCACCAAAGTGACAGCCAAGGTCAAAGCATCGGCGAGTACCGCACCGTCCACGCGCGAATCCGTCGTGGCATCGGCAACCCCCCGCAGCACTTGGGAGAGCACCATCCCCGAATTGCCGCGGGCGCCGCGCACTGAGCCGATGGCCAGGGCTTCGGCCACGTCCACCTCGCCCTTATTGGCCTCCGCCAATGCGGACTCCATGGTGTGCGCCATGTTGGATCCCGTGTCGGAATCGGGCACTGGGAAAACGTTGAGGGCATTGATCTCGGCGCGGCGGCGCTGCAGCTCCTCCACGGTTCGGGCGGCCCACTCGTGGAGGCCACGAGCATCCAACTCAGCGGGATATGACATGCTGGCTAGTCTACAAGCGCCAGTCCACCGCGGGGACGCCACGGGCCTCTAAAGCCGCATTGGCCCGGGAAAAGGGACGCGACCCGAAGAATCCACGCCGCGCTGACAGCGGCGAAGGATGCGGGGAGGTAATGCACTCTGTACCGGGCAGGAAAGCTTGGCAGGCTTGGGCATCGCGGCCCCATAGAATGGCCACGATATCGCGCCCCGCCAGTGCTCTGATGGCGGCCTCGGTAATCGCTTCCCACCCGAGCCTGCGGTGTGAACCGGCCTGGCCCGGGGCCACGGTAAGCACTCGGTTGAGCAGCAGCACTCCTTGCTCAAACCAGGCCCGTAGATCACCATCAGCGCGGCCGGGGATGCCGAGGTCGTCGCCAAGCTCGGCGTAGATATTCTTCAACGAACGCGGGGCCGGCACGCCCGATCGCGTGGAGAAGGACAAACCCATGGCATGCCCCGGCGTGGGATAGGGGTCCTGGCCCACGATGAGCACCCGCACGTCCTCGAGCGGCATAGACAGGGCGGCGAATACATTCTCGGCGGGCGGCAGGAACTCTGCGCCAATCTCGCGCTCAATGCGTGGAAGGTTTTCCTCCAGTGCCTGCCGGATGTAAGGCATCCACGAGTAGTGAATGTGAGAGGTATCAATGTGGCTCACGCGAATCCCTCCCAGCCCTCGCTATAGCGCGGCTCCTCTCCGTCAATGGTCACGCCGCTACCGCGCATCACCCGACCAATTTCCCGGAAACCGGAGGGAGGGGCCTTGTACGTGGTAGCCAACAGCGTGTGGTCCTCGCCGCCGGTTAAGACCCATTCCCAAGGATCGATATCGAGCACCGCGCCGGCGGCAGCCAGCAGCGGGTCAGGGGCAATCGCTCCACGGTCAAGGTCGATGTGCACCCCGGAACGCCCAGCTAAGTGTCCTATATCGCGCACGAGGCCATCCGAGTTATCCGTCATCGAGGTCGAACCGGTTGCCCGCGCGATGACACCACGCCCCGGGGTGAGGGAGGGAGCGCAGTGGGCGTCGACCAAAGGCCAGAATTCTTCTAACTCCGGCGGCAATGCGCGGCCATAGCGTTGCAACAGTGCCAGGCCCGCCCCGGAATACCCAATCTTGCCGTGTGCTACCAACTTCTGGCCCGCCCGGGCACCATCCAGAGTCAGCGCTGCACCACTTCCACCCAGGGAGCCTAACGCCGTGACGTTGATGACCAAGCTCTCACTGCGGGTCAGATCTCCGCCTACGAGCTCCGCGTTATATACCGCGCAGCGCTCAGCGATACCCTGCGCAATCCCCCGCACGAAGTCCACCGAGGTATCTCCCGGGGCGGCAATCGCCAGCAATGCCGCTGTAGGGCGCGCGCCCATTGCCTCAATATCCGCGAAGTTGCGCACAATGGCTTTCTGTCCGATCTCCGCGGCGGTGGACCAGTCCCGCCGGAAGTGCCGACCTTCCACCATCATGTCTGTCGCGGCCACCGTGCGCGAATTGGGTGCCGCCGGGTACAGCACTGCCGCATCGTCGCCGTTGAGCGCGCTCGGGGCTGCAGTGACAATCTCATGGATAACGTGCCGTTCACCGGCTTGATCGAGGGTATGGGACAAACCCACCGTCACGGACTCCTTTTCCTTGCGCGGGCTACACGCCACTCGTGCGCGCCGTCCGCGTTCGTTCTTCTCGGGCTATCAGCGATAGGATAAGCCCCTATGGATACCCAATTTAACCGCACCGCTATTTACATCTCACTCGGGATCTCCATCGCGATGGTCTTCGCGGTGATTTTTGGTGCCAAATACGTATTCACCAGCGCCGCGCAACAGCCAGTGGCGCTGCCTCCCACTCCCTCTAAGGCAGCGGACTCCCCCGAGTGTGCCGCTGTCGTCGATGCGCTGCCGGACAAGCTCATGGGTTACCCGCGCGTCGACTTGGTCGATCCTGCCCCGGCGGGCGCCGCCGCGTGGGCAAAGAACTCGGAGGACAAAGTAACGCTGCGCTGTGGTGTTGACCTGCCGCAGCAGTTTACCGACTACTCCCACACCGTCGAGTCCGACGGCGAATCGTGGCTACAGGTCCTCGACGCCACCCCCGGCTCCACCCTCTCGACGTGGTACAGCACCAAGCACACCCCCGCCATCGCGGTGACAACCTCCTCGGAGGAGGCCCATGATGACGCTCCAGAGGGGCTAGAAGCAGCCTTCCAGCAACTAGAAAAGAAGGCACAGAAGGCCAACCCAGCGCCGCTATCGCAGCTCAAGGCTGGACCGGATTCCATGTGTCCCGCTCTAGAAGAGGCCCTGCCGGAAACACTTGCAGAGGGCTATACGCGCCGCGCGGATGTGGGAGATAAGAACACCTGGGTTTATAGCGCACCGGGTCAGGAAGAGATTGTCGTGCGCTGCGGCGTGGCCTCTCCGGAGAACTACCGAGCAGGTGTTCAGCTCCAGCAGGTCAACGACGTCCCGTGGTTCGAAGACACCACGCTGGCGGAGGGCACCACGGCCGGCACATGGTTCGCGCTCGGCCGGGCGGAGGACCTCGCGTTGTCTGCCCCACAGGATGCTGCGAATTCCGCGCTGGTGCGGCTTAGCGACGCCCTCGTGGCAGCCACTCCCTCCCAGTAGGTGTGAGAGGCGCGGCCTACATCGTCACCCTAGGAACGCGCGAGGGCCGTCTGAATAAGGGTGTCGAGCAGCTCGGCATAACCTACCCCTTCCGCAGCAAAGACCTGCGGGTACATAGAAATCGGGGTGAAGCCGGGGAAGGTATTCACTTCGTTGATGCAGTAGGAATCATCACTGACGAAGAAATCCACGCGCGATAGGCCCGAGGCACCCAGCGCCCGGAAAGCCTCAATAGCGCGCTGTCGAAGTTCGGCGGTCAGCTCCTCACTCAACGGAGCAGGAATTGCTGCCGAGACGCCCTCGTCGATGTACTTGGCATCGAAATCATAAAAGCCTTCCTCAGACTCCGTGGTGCCCAAGAGCTTGGCGGGGACAGAGGCCTGGAGGCTGCCGTCGGGGCGTTCAAGAACTCCCACCTCCACCTCGGCGCCGCTGATTTCTGGTTCGATGAGGACCTTGTCATCGGATTCATAGGCCAGGGTTAGTGCTGCTTCAAGGTCTTCCCATGCGGAGACCTTGGACACACCGATGGAGGATCCGCCCCGCGCCGGCTTCACAAAGACGGGCAGGCCAAGGCGTTCCTTTTGGGCGTCATTAAGCGTGGCTTCCCCTGTGAGTACTTCTTGCGGCGCTACCGGAAGGCCTTCCGCGACCAGAAGCTTCTTGGTGAACTCCTTGTCCATTCCCACAGCCGAAGCCAATACGCCTGCGCCGACGTAGGGAATCCCGGAAAGTTCAAAGAGGCCCTGCACTGTGCCGTCTTCCCCATAGGGGCCGTGCAGAACTGGGACGATGACATCGACCTCTGTGTAGTGCTCGTGGCGGGTGACATTGTGGATGCGCCCACGCGTGGCAGGGTTGAGGGATAACGCCAGCTCATCGTGCAGTTCTACTTCGGGCAGCCGCCCGTCAACAATGTCGAGTCCCGCGCGGTTGCCCTGCGTCCAGGTGCCTTCCCGCGTGATGCCAATGGGCACGACTTCATACTTTTCCGGATCAAGGTGCTCCATGATTGCGCCGGCGGAAATGCACGACACCGAATGCTCGGAGCTGCGACCGCCGTACACAACGGCAACGCGCACAGGTTTCGCTTCAGTCATACCGAGCAACTTTACTCGGCTTTACTCAGCTTTCTTGGTGCGACCCATCAGAGCAACAATCATGTCGTCGACAGTCACCCCGCGGTGGCACACACCGTAGACCGCTTGGGTAATCGGCATCTCTACGTCTGCGCGCTGCGCCAACCGAAAGATGGAATCAGATGAGATAACGCCTTCCGCAACCTGCCCGTTGGTGGCGGCAGTTGCTTCCTCCAGCGTGCCACCCTGGCCGAGGCGATACCCAAAGGTGCGGTTACGCGACAGTGTCGAACTGCACGTCGCCACGAGGTCTCCCATGCCTGCTAGACCAGAGAAGGTGAACGGGTCCGCTCCCAGCTTCACTCCTAGGCGAGTAATCTCCGCGAGCCCGCGCGTGATGATGGTGGCCATGGTGTTGTTGCCTAACCCCTTACCCGCCGCCATGCCGCAGGCAAGTGCAATCACGTTTTTGCAGGCGCCGCCGATCTCCGCGCCGATGACATCGGTGTTGGTATAGGGCCGAAAATACGGTGCTGCGGCGGCATGTTGCACGGCCTCGGCACGGGCAGCATCGCTGCAGGCAATCACCGTGGCTGCTGGTTGCTCCTGGGCCACCTCCTTGGCTAGGTTGGGCCCAGAGAGGACCGCGATACGGTCGGAGGAGACACCGGCGGCGTCTGCGATAACTTCGCTCATTAGGTTGAGTGTGGCCTTCTCCACGCCTTTAGAGATCGACACCAAGGTCGCGTCCTCAGGCAAGAGTGGCGCCCACTTTTCCAGGTTTCCGCGCAGCGTCTGGGAGGGAACGCCGAAGATCACAATATCCGCGGCCTGCAGCGTTGTTGCCGGCTCTGTGGAGGCCTTAATCGACTCAGGAAGCGGGAGTTCTGGGAGGTAATCCGGATTCTCGTGGCGCGTGTTGATGGCATTCGCCAATTCCTCGCGGCGCGCCCACAAGCGGACGTCGTTGCCGGCGTCAGCAAAGACTTTTGCCAGCGTGGTTCCCCACGAGCCTGCCCCCATTACTGCCACGTTTGCCATGTGCCACCTCACTCTAGATTCCTCTGCATTGGCTTTTCCCATTAAAGCACGCCTGGCATTCCTGCACGCTCGGCGCGTAAGGCTGCATCGCGACGGCGAGTGGAGGAAGATAGAGAAGGTTGAAAGCTACCGGCGCAAAAGGAGCAGCATGCCCAAGGCAAAGAACATGCACGAGACGGACAAAGACATTCGCTCGGAAGTCTTCATTTCCGGACGCCACCAGGAGATCCCCGTCGATCCGGCAGAAGAATTCAAGCGCACGACGCTTGCCGCCGGCGCGGTTCTCTGGCGTGGCGACCCGCACGATCCGGAGGTTGCACTTATCCACCGCCCCCACTATGACGATTGGTCGCTGCCCAAGGGCAAGGTCGATCCGGGCGAATCGCTCCCCGCGACCGCCGCGCGCGAGATCTTCGAGGAAACCGGTTACTCCGTGCGCCTAGGCAAGCTCATCGGCAAGGTGGCCTACCCGGTGCAAGGCCGCACGAAGGTGGTCTACTACTGGCTGGCCCGTGTACTCGACGGTGAGTACACCCCGAATGAAGAGACCGATGAGCTGCGTTGGATGAAGATCGCCGAGGCCAGCTCATTACTCTCCTACGACGTTGATGCCCAGGTGCTAGGCAAGGCACACAAGCGTCTGCGCCTTGCGCCTACGACCCGCGTTCTTTATGTGCGCCATGCACGCGCACACCAGCGCCGCTCGTGGGAAGGCGATGATGACCTGCGCCCGCTGGATAAAAAGGGGCGCCGCCAAGCGGAGATGCTCGTGCCGATGCTCACGCCATTTCATCCGACCGCCATTTATAGCGCTCCGCCGCAGCGTTGCCAGCACACCGCTGCCCGGCTGGCCGATGAACTCGGCATGGACATCGCCGTGAATAAAGCATTCGGCGATGATGTCTTTGCTGAATCGCCCGACGACGCACGCGCCGCCTTCCAGCGCGTGGTCGACGGCGGCGGTGTTCCGGTTATCGTCAGCCAAGGGCTGACCATCCCCGGCATCATCGAGTCCTACGCGCCGAAGTTCCTTAAAAAGTCGATCGATGAGCTCAAGTTCAAGAAGGCTTCGGTATGGGTTCTTTCCTTCAACGACGGTGAGCTTACCGGGGCGGACTACTTGGCTAGCCCGCTTCCTGTGCGCTAAGTACGGCATCGCCGCCGTCTCTCAGGAACTTCAGTGCTGCCCTGCTGTCTTATTCCCACCGCGCTGCAGGGCGGCGCTGCATAGCGCGAGTGAAAAGGACCATCCCGAGCGCCCAGATCGGATAGGCGGCAAGGAAGCCGACTATGGGAATAAAGACAAGCAAGCTCGCGATGAGGGAGCAGACCAAGATAAAGAGCAGCGACTGCCCTAGATTCTCCATGACCAGGTTGAGGGCCTCTCGGAAGCAGTCCATGAGAGGCTTATCAGGGTTATCCGCCTTAATCACGGGCGCAGGCCACAGAAGCGCAAAGAGAATCAGACCAGGGAAGCCGCCCGCAATAGATCCGAGCATTACCAAAATAAAGAAGCAGGCATAGACGCCGGCGCAACCACTCAGCTGGGCAAACCTGAAGTAGTCGCGGAAGGTGACCTTCTCCCCATCTGCGATCTTCCGGGAACCATTAAAGAGGTTCGCCATCAGCCAGAAAAGATAAGCGAAGGCCACTAGCCCCATGACAACCATGAGCGGGATCCCCACGGTAGGTACCAAAGGCTCAATGTCCGTGCCGCTTTCTTCCATTGCTGCGAAGATACCGCCTACAGCGGTACTCGGAACAAGAAGAAGAGCAAAAGTGATGATCAAATGCACCAGCATGGCCAACATCCCTGGCACAGGCTGCTTCAGGTAGCCCTTGAATGATTGGCCCACAATATCCATGGCGTCGATGGGTTGGGCGGGAGCCCCGCCTGGTGGATTTCCAGCCCAGGCACCAGGCTGGCGCGCCCCGTAGCTGCCGGACTGCTGGTAACCGTAGTTCCCTGGCTGTTGATAGCCATACCCCTGATAGCCATACCCCGCGGTGTCGTGATTGTCATAGCTGCCATACCCGCCGGCGCCGCCGAACTGATTGCCGCTGTCCCCGCTAGAGCTTTGATAAGGATTGCTCATGCCGAGGATGTTAACGCCGATATGTGTCCGGCGCCACAGGAGGCGGGGAATGCTCCCACGCCTCCATTGCTCACGTTAAGATGCTACGACGCGGGGCTTGAACGCGGGGCGCGCGGATTCGAAAGCCTCGATATCGGCCTCATTGCGCAGGGTCAGGCCAATATCATCGAGCCCCTCCATAAGGCGCCAGCGAGTGTAATCATCGATCTCAAAGGTGTAGCTGTTGCCGCCGACGCTAACCGTGCGCGCTTCCAGATCCACGGTGGTCTCGGTCTCGCCGGCCTCCAACTGTTTCCAGATGAGCTCGATGTCTTCTTGTTCCATGAGCCCCGTCAGCAGGCCAGCCTTTCCGGAATTGCCGCGGAAAATATCGGCGAAGCGTGAAGAAAACACCGCCTTGAATCCATACTCGGCAAGCGCCCATACTGCGTGCTCACGGGAGGACCCGGTACCAAAGTCCGGCCCCGCGAAAAGCACAGAGCCTTCCCTGAACGGTTCCTCGTTGAGAATGAAGTGCTCGTCGCTGCGCCAGTTAGAAAACAGACCGTCGGCAAAGCCGGTGCGTTTAACGGACTTCAGGTAGCGCGCCGGAATAATCTGGTCAGTGTCCACATTGGATACTCGCAGCGGAACGCCGATGCCAGTATGAGTAACGAATTTCTCCATTGTCTTCTCCCTTTCCTTAAGCGCCGGCCACGGCGGCATCGTCGATATCTGCTGGTGCGGCCAGGTGACCCAAGACTGCTGTCGCCGCGGCAACGGCCGGGGACACTAGGTGGGTACGGCCACCGGGGCCCTGGCGGCCCTCAAAGTTGCGGTTGCTTGTCGACGCCGAGCGCTCCCCCGGCTTCAGCTGGTCTGGGTTCATACCCAGGCACATCGAGCAACCAGCGGTGCGCCATTCAGCGCCAAAATCAGTGAAAATCTTATCCAGGCCTTCTTCTTCGGCCTGCGCCTTCACCACGGCGGAAGAGGGAACCACCATCATGCGGGTATCAGCCGCGATACTGCGCCCTTTGACTACCTCAGCGGCTGCGCGCAGGTCTTCGATGCGAGCGTTCGTGCAGGATCCCAGGAAGACAGTGTCGATCTGGATATCGCGAAGCGGCGTGCCAGGCTCCAGGTCCATGTACGCCAAGGCCTTCTCGACTGCAGCCTTCTCACCGTCGTCACCGCACTCCTCCGGGTCGGGCACCACAGCGCTCAGCGGCAGCCCCTGTCCCGGGTTCGTGCCCCAAGTGACAAACGGGGTGAGGGCGGAGCCGTCGATCTCCACGACGGTATCGAACTCGGCGCCCTCATCGGTCGGCAGCGTCTTCCAGTAGTCAACCGCTGCGTCCCAGTCTTCGCCCTGCGGGGCGAACTCGCGGCCCTTGACGTACTCAAAGGTGGTTTCATCCGGAGCCACCATGCCAGCGCGGGCACCAGCCTCGATGGACATGTTGCAGATCGTCATGCGCGCTTCCATTGACATTTTGCGAATGGCCTCGCCGCGGTACTCGATAATGTGGCCCTGGCCGCCGCCGGTGCCAATCTTGGCGATGATAGCCAGAATCAAGTCCTTGGCCGAAACGCCTTCCGCCAGCTCTCCGCTAACCTCGATAGCCATGGTCTTGAAAGGCTTGAGCGAAAGCGTCTGGGTGGCCATGACGTGCTCAACCTCGGAGGTACCGATGCCCATGGCGATGGAGCCGAAGGCGCCATGCGTCGAGGTGTGCGAGTCACCACACACAATGGTCATGCCAGGCTGGGTAATTCCTAGCTGCGGGCCTACGGTGTGAACGATGCCTTGCTGAGCATCACCCATCGAATGCAAGCGCACACCGAACTCTTCACAGTTCTTGCGCAGGGTAGATACCTGCGTGCGGGAGACCTCATCTTTAATTTCTAAAAGGTTGCCGGTCTTAATTCCGACGGTGGGCACGTTATGATCTTCAGTAGCCAGGTGTAGCTCAGGGTAACGCATAGCGCGACCGGCCAAGCGAAGGCCGTCGAAAGCCTGGGGGCTGGTAACTTCGTGCAGGAGCTGGAAGTCAATGTAGATAAGATCGGGCTCGCCGCCCTCGCCCTTGCGCACAACGTGGTCGCGCCATACCTTCTCTGCGAGTGTCAGTTTCTCAGTCATGTATCTCTCCACTTGAAATCTCAATTAATGGGACGTAGATTTCATTATATGGGAGAGTATACCGCAGTATCAGGAATTAAGGTATTGGATCGCGCAGTAGCCATCATGATGGCCGCAACCAACCGCCCCTCCACGCTCAATGAACTGTGTGAGACCACCGGCCTACCCCGGGCAACCGCACACCGTCTCGCCACAGCGCTCGAGGCACACCGGATCCTTACCCGCACGCCCGACGGTAAGTGGGGTGCGGGTCCCGCCCTTCCCGGCAACCGGGATCGAATCATCGAGACCGCCGGCCCCATCATGGAGGAGCTTCTCGACGCCACTGGCGAATCCGTCCAGCTATACGAACTCTCGGGAACCACCCGCACCTGCATTGCCACGCGCGAGCCAGAAATTGGACTACACAACGTGGTCCCTGTAGGCCGCCAGCTCCCGCTCACCTCTGGCTCCGCCGCTAGAATCTTCGCAGCTTTTGCCGATGTACACGTTGAGGATGCCATTTTCAGCGAGCACGATGTCGAACTCGCACGCACCAACGGTTATTCCGAATCCATCGAGGAACGCGAGTCCAACCTCGCCTCCATCTCCGCACCAGTTTTCGACGGCGCCGGAAACTTCATCGCCGCGCTCTCCATTTCTGGTTCGGCCGAGCGCTTCCGTCCCTCCCCAGCGGAGAAATTTGCGGATGTACTGGTCAGCGCTTCCAACCGGCTGAGCGCCGCCCTTTCCAACAGCGCACCGAACAATGGCAACCGCTAAGACCGCCGACGGCTAGGCCTGCAAACTCCGCCCCCAGATACCTCTAAATACTCAAACCAAAATACATTGCGAGGCCACGCAGTCCTTCTGGGCCCGCGCTGCTTGTCGAGGACAACGCCTCACCCTTTTCCTGCGCCACCCGGATTGGATTTCCTGGTTCCCGGTTGGGACGTCGCGGTACCCAACCTTGGTGCGGCAAGCGCGCCAGTTCATCCGCGTGTGGCATCCGTGCATAGTTTGAGAAAATTACCGTCCGGCCTTCTCGATTGGTCTGGGTAATCCCCTGGTAAATACCCACCACACCTGGCTGCCCTGGAACGGAGACTGCTCCACCGCTATCCCCTGGTGCCAGCGACACGTCGACCGCATAGTTCATTCCAGGAAAGAGGCCTGGCCCCCGCACCGCAGTACCGCATTGACGCGACGTGGCCTGCCCGTCGAAGCACACAGCTGCCCCTTCGCCTGGGACCGGCGCCATGCCATCCCCTGTCAGGGGGTTTCCGGCCGAGTACGTTCCGCCGGCGAACTGAATATAGGCCAAGTCATGCCCTGCCGCCCCAGAAGGCTTGAACCAACGCAAGGTTCCTACGTGCTGGCCCGCTTCGTTATACATCTGCTCCCCGTTGAGACCGCAGTGGGCCGAGGTCCACGCCCGGCTGGCCTCCACATAACCGACACTACACAAGGTGCCATCAGCAGCAGCAACCTTTTGCCCCTGCCTCACCGGCACACCCTCGGCAGCCGTTGCGGGGGTAGCAAGAGCAATGGCTAGCGAGCATGCACCAACCACAGAACCAAGGCCGGAAGCAAAAAGCGAAAGGCGACGCTGAGGAGACTTATTCATCATACTTTCACTCTAGCCTGTTTCACCCCACATACACCTCACGCCCCGCACGTCACTCTACTAACACCCCCTAGCACCCCCCCACTAATGAAATTGAGTTGAAAACACGCTTTACTGACAGTGACAGCTACTGAAAACTGATTGAAAATCCCCAGCCTTTCAAGGAGGAGTCATGACCCACACCATTCACGACGAGCACACGCACACCCACGGCGAAGGCTGTGGCCACGTCGCATTCCCGCACGACGATCAGACTGACTACGCCCACGATGGCCACATCCACCGCGAGCATGAAGGCCACTGGGACGAGTGCGAGACATCCGAGCACACCGTTCACGAGGGCCACGACCACGAGCACGGCGAAGGCTGCGGCCACGTAGCCGTCCCGCACGGCGATCACGTGGACTACCTGCACGATGGCCACCGCCACGCAGCGCATGATGGCCACTGGGATTGCCACTAAGAGCACTCCGGATTCCGTTTTTCTGAGCTGCCTAGCCCGCGCCCACGATGCCGGGCTTGGGCAGCTCTCCCCGTTTTCTCCAGCGCATCTCGGCACATCCCGTTAGGGTGGAACTTATGACTTCCACGCGCACCCTCCGACCCGTCGCAGCTTTTGCAGCCATAGCCACCGCCGGTGTTTTAACGGTTGGATGCTCCACGTCATCCGACATGGCAGCATCGTCAGGCCCGGGCGAAGTATCGGGTGAGCCAACTTTCGAGAACACATACCCAGCCTTTCAGCCGCTCAATGATGACGCTGAACTTCACGTTCCCAACTCCGCCGACGAAGGAGCCCCATCCGGCCCCGAACCGACATTGCCCGGCACCGCAGCCGATCAGCCTGGGGGCCAGCCTCAACAGCCGGATACTCAAGCGCAGAGTGTGCAAGGGGCCCAACCAGGCGCAGGCCAGCACCAGACCGCTCAGGCTGCAAAGATGTCCACCTACAATAGCCTCTCCGGACAGCTTCCCCAAGGCGAAGCCAACGGTGCAGCAGTCAACGTTCACGGCACACCCGCCACGGTGTGCCAGATGGGCGATGGCTATAACATCGCCTTCGTCATGGCCGGCGCAAACACTAGTTGCGATTTTGCGCGCTCCACAGCCGGCCGCTTGATGACCTTAGCCCCAAGCTCCCAGGATGACCTCCGCGCCTATATCCCCGCACAGGTAACCGTCAACAGCTCGGTCACACAGCAGAACTACTCATTGACGTGCAACATTGATGAGCACGAGGTGATTCGCTGCACGGGCGGTAATAACGCTGAAGTCCTCATTGTCTAGACTCCAGACCGCTAACCCATAACCCGATCAGATAACCCATAACCCGATCAGGAAAGAGGGCGACAGCTATATCGCTTGTCGCCCTCTTTATTTGTACCCCGTACGGGATTTGAACCCGTGTTACCGGCGTGAGAGGCCGGCGTCCTAGGCCGCTAGACGAACGGGGCTCGCTTAGCTGTCCGTTTCGGACTTGCTAAACACTATAGGATCCCCGAAAGATTGCACAAATCGGCAGGTAACGGACCCTTTTTACACAGATAAAATCCCGAACCTCGTTGCCACTTATGGCTGCGATGTAAACTTCGACTCTCAAGGCCTAGGTGCGGATCGAATCAGTGGTTATTCCGCTGGCGTGCCGTTGGCTGCTGGGGCCGGAGCACTAGTTAGTCATCGCTGGAGGTTCGGGAGGACACGTGCGCTAACAGCATGCGATGCAAGGCTCCTACTTCGCTCGAGTGTTGGCTTTAAGAAGTTGTGGATTATGGCGATGCCGCCTTGTATTATCTGCTAGAGTCGCGTCGGCGATAGTGATGATTTTCAACTTCCGCCATCCGCTCTCCTTTCTGTCGGGAATGCGTTGTACCTGCAGTGTATGGCCAGAAAAGGCATACCGGTAGGACTTAGACCAATTGGCCACTGGTCCACCCCCTGGTACTCCACCGCCCCTCCCGTCCACCTCGCCGAAGATGCACACCGGTATGGGGTAAAACCAGACCACTCAGATGTCACGAGAAGCCACGCCCCTTTACTTGCATCTAGTGCAAGCGTTACACTTGCACTAGATGCAAGTAAAGGAGGCACATCATGAACAGCGACCTTAAAGTCATTGGAGAGGTTCAACAGCGCACAGCTTGGAAGCAGAGCGGGTGGGCGGTAGCACTTGTAGCGCTCGGCATCGGCAGTAGCCTCGCATTCTCTAAGCTGTCGTGGTGGTACACCCTCGCAATCCTCATACCGACCTTCATTCTCGGCTACCTCCTCAAGGACAAAATCGCGAACCCTTTTGTTCGCCCCAATCCCAACAAGGGGCCAAGGAACGATCGCGCCACGTGGTCACGCGTACTGCTTCCCGCTGCAATGATTTTCTCCACCACGCCGACACCTGATACATGGCCATGGATGATCACCAGCGGGGTCGTCGTTTCAGCAGCGACGGCTTGGATGCTGTACGAGAACCGCAACGCGGCAATAAAGGGCGCCAGTGTCTAGGGAAGCGCCCAACCAATCCTCTGAGCTGGATCCAGTTATCCACCCGATTAACCGCCTCAGAATCTGTGCCACGCTCTACTCCGCCGGTGCCACCGACGGTCGGCAAATGAAGTACAGCACGCTCGCCGAGTTGACCGAGCTACCCGCCGATACACTTTCCAAGCAGTTAAAGCACCTCGAAGACCGCGGCTATATTAGCCGCGCCCGAGAGTACGGTTCTACCCGCGCTAAGGACACTGTGTGGGTCACGCTTACTGAGGCAGGCACACAAGCTTACGTGCAGCACGTGGAGGCGCTCAAAGCCATGACTGGGGGCTTATAGGTTGCGCAGCCATTGCGCTATGCGATTCCCCAGCTGTGGAAACTCGGTATAGCCGTCGCTCTCAAGGAAGTGTCCAGCGTCGTGGATGGTGATGGGTGCGGCCGAGAGGGCGTCGGCAAGCTGCTGCGTGAGGGAAGGGTCCACCAGGACATCGTCCGTAGACACGAAGACCTCTATGTGAGCGATGTGGGGTTTGACAGCAGGCACGTCGACGTGGGCCTGGCCAATAAATTCGTCAAGCTCTGGGATGACACGAAGCTTCTCCACAAACCCAGAGACAATGAAGAGCCCAGGAAGCTCCCACTCGCCCTCCAATGCCGTGAGATAGTGCAGCACCGCGGTGCCGCCCAGGCTATGCGTGATGATGCAAGTATTAGCGTTTGGACGCTCAATATCGTTGCGAATCGCCTCTACCCACTCATCGAGCTTCGGAGCGTTCGGTTCCGGCAGCGCGATGGTGTGAACGGTGTGGCCATCGGCGGTCAGCAGGCGCTCTAGCCACGGGAACCAGTGACTGTCAGGGCTGGCTTGGTATCCATGAACAATGGCTTAAGGGACATTTCGTGTGGATAAACCGATACGGATTCCTGGGGCAGCCTGGGATAATGCGGTGATCTTGATTT
>NZ_JASOLS010000130.1:0-296 GCF_030215295.1 Corynebacterium sp. UMB6689
GCCTTTTTATTGAACCTCGTCACGGGTGTTGAACAGTCTAAAAACGAGTTGGATGACAAGCTTAGCCAGTACCTAAAAGAAGGTTGGACTTTGGAACGTCTTACATTGATAGAAAAAAATATTCTTCGCTTGGGATTGTTTGAGATGACAGAGTTTGATACACCTCAACTAGTCGCAATCAATGAAGCAATTGAGCTATCTAAAAAATTCTCAGATGAAAAATCGAGCAAGTTTATCAATGGTATTTTAAGTAAATTTGTTATAGAATAAATTTTAAGAAGAAATGAATACAGGAT
>NZ_JASOLS010000131.1:0-294 GCF_030215295.1 Corynebacterium sp. UMB6689
GCCTGGGCAAAAGAACAACTTAAACGACGCGGCCACCCAGACGGGCGACCTGCCACATTCGATACCCACATCGACAATGAGTGGAACCCCAGCTTAGGCATAAGAAAAGGATGGGCCGGACGCTCCTAAATCCACACGAAATGTCCCTTAGTACGACACGCCGCAAATCCACACGAAATGTCCCTTAAGCCGCAAAAGGGAGGTAGACAATGGGTAAGGCTTAAGGGACATTTCGTGTGGATAAACCGATACGGATTCCTGGGGCAGCCTGGGATAATGCGGTGATCTTGATTT
>NZ_JASOLS010000132.1:0-294 GCF_030215295.1 Corynebacterium sp. UMB6689
TTGAATTCCAAAACCCCTGGCCACCCAGAAGTCCACTTTACCGAAGGGGTAGAAGCGACGACAGGGCCTTTAGGACAAGGTTTTGCCAATGCAGTGGGCATGGCTATGGCTGAAGCCCATGACGCTGCCATCTATAACCAAGGTGACTATAAGATCGTTGACCACTACACCTATGCCCTCTGTGGGGACGGGGACTTGATGGAAGGTATTTCCCATGAAGCGGCTTCCCTAGCGGGCCACCTCCAATTAGGCAAATTGATTGTTTTCTATGACTCCAACGACATTTCCCTAGAT
>NZ_JASOLS010000133.1:0-294 GCF_030215295.1 Corynebacterium sp. UMB6689
TATGGCTGTTCCTGCCCATGACCAAAGGGACTACGAATTTGCTCAGCAATTTGACCTTCCAATTAAAGCCGTCATCGAAGGTGGCGACCTGGAAAAAGAAGCCTACACTGGCGATGGGGTCCACATTCATTCAGAAGAATTGGATGGTTTAGGCAAGGATGAAGCCATTCAAAAGTCCATTGAAATCCTGGAAGCTAAGGGCGCTGGCCAAGCTAAGACCTCCTACCGTCTCCGTGACTGGGTCTTCTCACGCCAACGCTACTGGGGTGAACCAATTCCTGTTATCCATTGGGA
>NZ_JASOLS010000134.1:0-293 GCF_030215295.1 Corynebacterium sp. UMB6689
TTAATCAGAGGGTCGGGAGTTCGAGCCTCCCACGGATCATTTACATGCGGGTGTGGCGGAATTGGCAGACGCACCAGATTTAGGATCTGGCGCCGAGAGGCGTGGGGGTTCAAGTCCCTTCACCCGCACTAATATAAAAGCCGGCTTAGCTCAGTTGGTAGAGCAGTGGACTCTTAATCCATGGGTCACAGGTTCGAGCCCTGTAGGGGGCATCAAACTTCAACAGTAAAAGCCTTGATAACCAAGGCTTTTTTGCTTGTCTTAAGAGCATTTGCCCCATCATTTGCCCCACA
>NZ_JASOLS010000135.1:0-292 GCF_030215295.1 Corynebacterium sp. UMB6689
TGGTGCGGGATTACAAGAAGTCCATTGCGGAAGCCGAAGATGCCGTGGCCCTGACCGTGGGCAATCTGCGCCTGGCACAATCCGATTACAACGAGGACATCAAAGCCGCCCGCGACTGGGGGCAGAAAGCCATCGCCTCCTCGCGCCGCGCCGATGAGATGCGCGCCAAGGGCGATGAAGCAGGTGCGAACCACTGGGATGACCTCGCGAAAGTGGCACTGAGCAAGCAGATTCAATACGAGCGCGAAGCCAAGGACGCCGAACCCATGCTCGCCTCCCAGGAAAAGGTTAT
>NZ_JASOLS010000136.1:0-292 GCF_030215295.1 Corynebacterium sp. UMB6689
TCCTTTTCACGTTCATCCTTAGATAGCTTAGCCAATCGTTCAGCTTCTGACTTAGCTTCTTCGATCTCTTGCGCCTTCTCTTCGTCCCACTTTTTACGTTCTGCCCCAATCATTTTGGCCAGATCGTCACGGGTGAAGGTGCGTTCTTCCTTATTATCTTTTTCTTCCGGATTTGTTTCTTGATTATTAGCAATCTCATCTACAGTTTGCTTTTCTTGTTCTGACATTTTATACCTCCTGTGGTTACGCCACGACTCGATAAACTCGTTTTACGTCCGGCGACGATACAAGC
>NZ_JASOLS010000137.1:0-292 GCF_030215295.1 Corynebacterium sp. UMB6689
TGCGGGATTGTCACAGCGTATTCACTAAGACGCTGTTTGGACGCGTCGATTAGCCTTTTAGCGTCGTGCCTGGTCCTGCATCTGCTGCAGGTGACTATGGCGCGGCCTTTTGGCGCGTAGATTGCCCTACCGCAGATGGTTTCATGTGGCCCGACTGGCGCGTCGCAGGTGCCGTAGAACCATTTTTCCGGGGGCAGGTCGGCCACTCTTTCTAGGCTGTTGTAGGAATCCCTCACTTGCAGGGCGACCGTAGCAGCGTTTGGGTTTTTCACCTTGCCTGGTAGCGCGGCGG
>NZ_JASOLS010000138.1:0-292 GCF_030215295.1 Corynebacterium sp. UMB6689
CTGGGCGAACATCTATCGGGAAAGTGCGCCACCCGGCCAGGGGGAGGACGTGCCCTTGTAGGAGTGCTTCGCATTTTTCTGCCGAATCCAAAGCATTTATTGGCGTGGCATCGGCAATAGTTATGCGCACCCACTCGTCTAGATCGCGCATCTTGCCGGCTAGATCCTCCGAGGGCTTCTCCCCTACCCCAGCAGTGATTACTATGTACGGGTAGTCCGCAGAGGTCAGGACAGGTTTTCTCATATCTGCCACATAACAGGGCAGCCCCTCCCCGGTTAAGAGTTTGCGCAG
>NZ_JASOLS010000139.1:0-290 GCF_030215295.1 Corynebacterium sp. UMB6689
CTCGTTTGGTGAGAATGATTCGCGGACGAAGAATTGGCAGATCCAGCTCAACAACGCAGGCGCGGAGCTCAACCGCCTTGAAGGCGAACTCAAAGCCAACAACGACGCCCTCTCTGATTTCGGGAACGAGGTAGACGGTGCCGGTGATGATGCGAAGGGGGCTGCGAAGGACGCAGGATGTCTTGAGGGCGCGGTCGATGATCTCGGAGACGAGATGAACTCCACCTCCGGCAAGATCCGCATTTTCGGCGACGTGTTGAAAGCCAACCTCGCCTCCGAAGCCATGATCG